>JAOAPT010000225.1 GCA_025463045.1 Candidatus Solibacter sp. | reverse complement strand
GGGTCGGTGATCGGGTACGGCTATATCAAGTTGACGGGGAAAGACCCCTCGAATTACGAGCTCCCTTTCGGTACGTTCCTCGGCGTGGCGGCCCTGGTGGCGGCGATCTTCAATAAGCAGTTGCTGGGGATTTAGGGCTGAGGTTCGCCCTTGGCGCTAGATACGCTACGCTAGAGAAAGGCGGGACCATGGCAACGAACAATCTTCACATCCCCGATGATCTGCTGAACGCGATGAACGCAGTTGCGCAAGCCGACGGTAAGACAGCCGATGAACTTGCCGCCGATGCCCTGAGAAGATATCTTGCGCACCGAAAGCTCGACGAGCTTGGTAAGTATGGCCGTGATCGGGCGCGGAAGCTCGGTTACACCGAGGCCGACGTGCCTCGATTGATCGCTGAGTCTCGCCGCGAGCATCGCAGCCGCTAGTGCGAGTCACGCTCGATACGAACGTGTATATTTCGGGCTTCGAATTCCGAGGCCAGTCCTGGCAACTCCTGCACATGGCGATCGATGGCGAAATTGAAGTAGCCGTCTCGGAGCCCATCGTTAAGGAGACTCTGCGAGTGCTTCGAGAGAAGTTCCATTGGGATGGCTACCGAATCCACGACGCACGTCAACAGATTCTACAATTGGCTCGGCTCGTAGTGCCGTTGCAGACCCTGGACGTAGTTAGAGACGACCCCGACGACAACCGCATCGTGGAATGCGCGGTTGAAGCGGGTTCACAGTACATCGTGACCAAGGATAAGGACCTGTTACGGCTCAAGAGCTACGGTGGCATCCAAATGATCCGGCCGGCGGATTTCTTGAACCGGAAACAATCCCACGGCCAATGAAATTCCGACCGCTCATTTATTCCGGAATAGATCGCTTTGCACGATCCGGTGAACAAGACTCCGCACGCCCAAGCCGCCCGCGTCCACCATCCGCTCGATCTCAGCGCGATCGCTAAACCGCACCGGAGCGCCCGTCGCATAGACCGTCAACTGCCGCGCGAGATTCAACGCGAGTTGCCGCTCGTCGGTCAGCAGGAGTTTTTTCAAATCGCGAACGTCGTTGAACTGCCGCCCATCGGGCAGCACGCCCCTCGAATCCACAGGCAGCGCGTAGTGGAACGCGAACGGCTGACCATTCTTACCCAAGCCTTTTTCCGCGGCCTTATTCTCATCGACCCCACGATAGCGATCCCGCCAGCCGCCCATCACGTCGAAGCTCTCGAGCGCAAAGCCCGGAGGATCCATCCTGCTGTGGCACGACGCGCAGCTCGCGTCGGCGCGGTGCTTATCGAGTTGCTGCCGGATCGTCACCGCTCCGCGAATGTCGGGCTCGACCGCGGGCACAGCGGGCGGCGGTGGGATCTCGAAGCCAAGAATCCGCTCCATGATCCACTTCCCGCGCAGCACGGGCGACGTAGTCGTCCCATTCGCCGTCACCTTCAACACGCTCGCCTGCGTCAGGTAGCCGCCGCGCGGACTGTCGGCCGGAAGATCCACGCGCCGCATGGCAACGCCTTGCACGCCGGGCACGCCGTAGTGCGCGGCCAGCCGCTCGTTGAGGAACGTGAATTTGGAATCCACCACATTGCGGACCGGCAGATCGCGGCGCAGCATCTCCTCAAAGAAGAGCTGCGACTCGGCCACCGCGGCCTCGGTCAGCGCATCGTCGAGATAATAATCGTTGTACAGGGCCGCGGAGGGCGTGGAGTCCTCGATCTTCCGCAGATCGATCCAGTAATCGAGGAAGCCGTCGACGAAGCGGCGCGCCTTCGGGTCGGCGAGCATCCGTTCGGTCTCCGCGCGCAGCACCGCCGGACGCTGCAACTCGCCCTTCGCGGCGCGCGCGCGTAATTCGTCGTCGGGCAGCGAGTTCCAGAGGAAGAGCGCGAGGCGTGTGGCCAGCGCATAGTCATCGAGCCGCCCGGGCTTCTCGTTGAGATACAGGAATGCGGGCGACCCCAGCACCGCGGTGTAGCCCGCGATCATCGCTTCCGTGAATGAATGTCCCGCCCTGCGTTGATTCTCGACCAGCCCCACGAAGCGCTTCACGTCGGCTTCATCCGCCCGGTCGCGCCGGGAGACACGCCGCAGGAAGGCGCGCATCAACCGCTCTTCGTCCTTCTCGGGCGCGGTCGACGTCACTTCGAGATTCGGTTGCAGCGGGAGGTCGCCGAACAAAAGGCGGTAGCCCGCGGTGGTCGACTCGTCGTAGAGCGGGCCTTCCACCTCCATCCACTGGAACGCCACGGCAGGCGCGCCATCGGCCTGCATCATGGGATTGCGAAAGTTGTTGGGGCGCGACCGATAGAGGCGCGACGCATCGGGAACGAGCGTTTCGCCGGCCAGCAGCCACACCTCGCCGGCATCGTGAACCGCGGGCTCGGGCGTCAGGTCGAAGCTGCCGACGTGGCGATTCAACACGCCGTTGCGCGTATACACGTTGATCGGCTCGTCGTTGCGGCCGCGGGAAAGGTGCTCGAAGTCGGGCAGCCACTTCTTCGCCGGCAGCGGCGCAGCCCAGAGCGTGTAGCCGCTGAAGCGGATCCGGTAGCGTCCCGCCACCGGCGCTTTAAACTTGTCCCAACGATACGTGAAGCCGGTAACGTAGTTACTCGACACCCACGCGATCGCTTCCTTGTCGCGCATCGCCGGATCGTTCACGCCCACTGTCATCGGCGCCTTTTTGTCGAAGACTTCGCGCTGCGGTTCGAGTCCGAGCACCGGGTAAGCGGCGCGGTCGCCTTGCTGATTCCTGGTGTTGATCTTGTTCGTCAGCGTGGCCTGTTCGCGCGCGTAATAGCGCGTGGTCGTGGTGGGAGGCCGCGTCTTCTGCACGCTCATCACCTGACGGATCGCGTAATCGGCGGCGCTCAAATAGCGCGACACGTGGACGTGGGACACATCGAGCGCAGTCGAGACCTTGTTCGAGCGGAACGCCTCGCCGTCTTGCGGAAACTGTCCCTTCAACTGCAGCCACGGCGCGTGCAGCAGATCGCGCAAAGCATTCTCGTATTCGTACGCGTTCAGCCGGCGCTCCATCACGCGCCCGACCGTCGCCGTGGTCTTCGCTTCGGCGGCGCTGAGCGAACTCGAAAGAGTGCGCAGGAACGCCGCGAGTTCCGCGGGCTCCGGACGTTTCGTCATCGCCTTCGGCGGCATTTCGCCGGCGCGCAACCGATCGTGGACCTTAACCCATTCGGCGAAGTTCGCAGCCTTGCCCGGCTCGAAAGTCAGAGAGGTCAGGTCGAGCCCGCCGGGATGGCCCGCGGTGTTGTGACAGCCGGTGCAGTACCTGCCCGTGAACGCCGCCGCGCCTTCAATCTCCGCGGCGCGGAGCGTCGACGCCGCCGCGAACAACAGGTAAAAACTCCACCGCGTCATTATGCGAATTCCAGGCCCCGCATCGTGCCCGTAGACGAGGCAAACCGCTCGGCCTCGATCCCCATCCGCTGCAGCATGCTGACGAAGAGATTCGGCAGCGGATAGTTGTTGCTCGTGTCGAATGCCAGGTTCTGGCCGTGGCGGAAACCGCCGCCCGCGAGGACGATCGGCATGTTGGTGCAGACGTGCGAATTGGCATCGCCGAAGTTGGAGCCGTAGAGCACCATGGTGCGATCGAGCAGCGTATCCCCGTCTTCGCGCACCCCTTTCAGGTCCGCCATCAAACCCGCCAGCAGCTTCATGTGCCATTCGTCGATGATCTTCAACTGCGCGCGCTTCGATTCGGACTTTCCGTGATGCGAGAGATTGTGATAGCTGTCGGTGAGTGTCGCGTCCGGAATCTCCAGCACCGGCGCGCTCACGCCCTCGAGCATCAGCGTGACGGCGCGCGTGGAATCCGTCTCCAGCGCGAGGCGCGCGAGATCGTACATGACCTTCACCTTATCCATATACAGCGCGGGATTAGCCACGTCCACCGGCACGGGCGCGTGAACCACCGGCTTGGGTTTTCGCTCCCACCCCTTCGAGGCCTGCAGGCGATGTTCCAGATCGCGCACGCTCGTGAAGTATTGATCCAGCCGTTCGCGATCGCGTTCGCCGACGCTTGCCTGCAGGTCCTTCGCCTGTCCCGCGATCGTGTCGAGGATGCTCTGGCCGGTATCGAGGCGGCGGATCTGCGCGTCGATCTGCGCCGGACTTCCCTGCAGGAACATCTCCTGGAATACCGCGGCCGCTTTGTCCTCCGGCGGAATCGCCACACCGGTGCCGGTCCACGAGAGGCTGCGGGTGCGCGTGTTCACCGCCAGCGTGAGCGAGGGAAAACGCGTGAGCGTGCCGATCTGTTCACCGATGTACTGATCGAGCGAAATGGTGTTGCGGAACGAGCCGCTGCCCGGATGCGGAGCCGCCGTCAGGAAGCAGACGTCCGCGGGATGGCCGCCATCGACGTTCGGATGCGAGACGCCGCTGAAGACGCTGAAATCGTCGCGGTGTTCCTGCAACAGTTTCAGGTAAGGCGACGGCGCGTACTCGCGGCCCTTGCCCGTGGGGAAGAACTGGTCGCCGAGCAAGCCCAGGTTATTGCAGATCGCGAGCATGCGGCGCGGCGTCGCCTTCCGCGCCTGCGCAAATGCCGGCGTCATCGAATCGAGAAACGGAAGCGCGAGCGCGACGCCGGCGCCACGCAGAAATGTCCGCCGGTCGATCGCGGAGCGGGTGGCAAAATGAGGAGCACGCATATTTACCCAGCTTAATTACCCAGCCTGATTACCCAGCCTGATTACCCAGCCTGATTACCCAGCCTGATTACCCAGCCTGATTACCCAGCTTTCGGTAAGCGTATCATAAGCGGCCATCCTCTACCCACACGGCACGTTCATGGAGCGGACAACTCGCGCGCCTTTTCACTTCCGCCCTTCAACGTTCCCGATCCAGATCGTGTTCGCCTGCTCCGTCCCGCCGCCCGCAGCGGAAATATCCGTGATCGCGAGCGATTTCAACTGCGCCGGATCGAGCGTGCCCTTGCCTTCGAAGTCGCTGAATTTCAAACTGACGTGGAAGATCTCGCGCTTACCGGGCGGATAGATTGTGAGATTGTAGCGCTCGCCCTTCTTCGTCTCCAGCGACACGATCAGCGTAGCCTCGTGTTCCGACGCAAGTTCGAATGCCAGCCGCTCTGCCTTGGCAATATCGATTCCCGAGAGCCGGCGCAGCATCAGCCCATAGCGTGCGTCCATCTGCTGATAGCTCGCCTGCATCGCCGGAATTCCCAGCGGATTGCCGGCGTCCGCCCGCTTCAGTTGCACGCCGCCCATCGTAATCCACGGCAGAAAGCCGCGATCGAAGCGGTCGATCTGCATCGCCGAACGGGTAGGCGCCGCGCCGCCGAGGATTTCGAAATCGTCGATCCACAATGTGTGAGTGCCGCTGCCGCGCGCGATGATGACCGGAAAATCGGGATTGTCCGGCTGCCCGAGGAAGAACTGCGCCACGTCGGCGATCCCGATGCCTTCCACCTGGTCGAGATCGAGCTTGCCATCGGCGTCCACCGGATCGTTACGGCCGTCGGACGCCGAGAAATCCGCGGCGCTCAGCTCCACCAGTTGCCACGTATTCGCCGGCGACCAAAGCGGCGCCGTGTAGTTGCCGCCGCCCGGCTTCTTCTCGCTCAACAGCACGGCGAGCGGCGTATCGTAATCCGTCTTCACGCGAAAACGCAGGCGGCCCATGCGCGCGACTTCCGGAGTCGCCGGCAACACCGCGAGGCAAAAGTGTTTCGCCTTCACCTCGTAAGTCAGCGCGAGGGCACCATTATCGACCCGCACCGAGCCGACATTGCCGAGCGTGGTCCAGCCCTCGGTATCCTGATCGAACGTGTGGTGAATGAGGACGTCGGAGCCTTGCGCGAACAGCGCACAGCACGAGGTAAGAAGCAGGTATAGGTAGCGCACAGAAGCCTCTGCCTGGATAATACGTCAACCGGGCGGCGGCTGTTCCGTTATTCCCCGGCCCCGCGCGTGCGGTTGCCGTTTTCCAAAACCTCGCGCACCTTTTGGGTGAACGCAGCCGGCGTGAACGGCTTCTGCAGGAACGCAACTTCCTTGTGCAGGATGCCGGTGTTCACGATGGCCGTATCGGTATAACCGGACATAAAGAGCACCTTCATATCGCGCCGCCGCGACGTGAGTTGCACCGCGAGTTCGCGCCCGCTGGTCTTCGGCAGCACCACGTCGGTGATCAACAGATGAATGCGTCCGCGGAAGGCGCTCGCAATGCGGCGGGCCTCTAGCGGACTGGGCGCGTCGAGCACCCGATAACCCGCGCGATCCAGCGTTTCGCGCACCAGGTGGCGCACCATCTCGTCGTCTTCCACCACGAGGATGGTCTCCGATCCGCGCGGCACAAGCTGGCTCGGCGCGTCGGCTTCCACCACCGCGGCGCGATCGATCCGCGGCAGGTACACCTTCATCGAAGTCCCGCGGTTGGGGACGCTGTACACATCGATGCTGCCGCCGGCCTGTTTGACGATGCCGTGCACGCTCGAAAGCCCAAGCCCCGTGCCGCGCCCCATTCCCTTCGTGGTGAAGAACGGTTCGAAAAGGCGCTGCTGTGCAAGCTCGTCCATTCCGGTACCGTTGTCGCTCACCGCGATCATCGTGTAAGACCCGGCCTTCACCGGAATATGGCGCTTCGAGTATCCGTCGCCGAGTTCCATATTGGCGGTCTCGATGGTCATCGTGCCGCCCCGCGGCATGGCGTCGCGCGCGTTCACCACCAGATTCATCAGCACCTGTTCCATCTGGCCCGGATCCGCGCTCACCATCCCGAGATCCGGCCGCAGTGAGAAGCTTAGCTCGATATCTTCGCCGATCAACCTGCGCAGCATCGGACTCATTGAGGTCACGAGTTTGTTGAGGTCAAGCGGACGTGGCTGCAGCGTTTGGCGGCGGCTGAAGGCTAGTAACTGGCTGGTAAGTGCGGCCGCGCGCTCACCGGCTTTCATGATCTGCTCCGCGGAATGCTGATTCGGATCGCCCACCGGCAGGTTATTCAGGATGAGTTGGCTGTAACCGTTGATGATAGTCAACAGATTATTGAAGTCATGCGCGACGCCGCCGGCCAGCATGCCTACCGCTTCCATCTTCTGCGCCTGTCGCAAATGCTCTTCGAGCCGCCGGCGATTCGTGACGTCGGTCAGCATCACCATTTCCGCCGCCTGCCCTTCGTACTCGATCTCCTGGCTCCCCATCTCGACTTCGAGCAGCGCGCCCTCGCGCGTCCGGTGGCTGGCTGGTTCGCCAGGCGCCGATCCGCTGCGCAGTTGAATCGCGCTCAGGTCCATTCCCTGAAATTGCTCTGGTGAGTAGCCGTATAAGGTGGCGGCGGCGGTGTTCGCCTCGAGCACTTTTCGCTCTTGCGGGTCGACAATCCACATCGGCTGCGGATGGTCGTCGAACAGAAGCCGAAAGAGGTGATCGCGATCTTTGGGAAGTTTGCTCAGCGGCATTTGAGTCGCCGACTCTCAACTATCATGAATGAGCGGGTTCCTTCAACGACAAGAATACGGAATTGCCGCGAGATACTCAACGAAAACATCTGTGAAGCTGTTCGATGGAGCACATCAATAGCGTACTAACTATCATATTCGACAAGGGTTATTGGCCGAAGGCACTAATCGGGCGATTACTAAGGGAGTGGACCCGTTAGTACTTTTCGGTGAAATTTCTCCGGTTTTCACCCACGCGCGAGCGAAAGCGCGCCGTAGAGCACGCTATCATCGCCCAACGCCGCGGGCACCACGTCGATGCGCGCGCCCGACCACTTAGTCATCTGTCTGGACAATTCCTCACGCAACGGGATGAATAAACGATCGCCCGCCTTCGGGATTCCTCCACCAATGACGATCCGCGCGGGATTGAGCAGCATGATCGCCGCCTTCAGTCCGAGCGCCAGGTCGACGACATAGCCGCGCACGAAATCGGGACTCTGCATTAGTTCGATCGCCGGCCTGCCGTGATCGCGCGCCAGCCACAGCCCGCAGCACATGCGTTCGAAACAGCCGCGCGCACCGCACAGGCACTCGGGTCCGTCGGGACGAATGGTCATGTGGCCGATTTCGCCGCCGTACGAATCGGCGCCGCGCCACACCTTGCCCTGCTCCAAAATGCCGCCCCCGATCCCGGTGGAGAGCGTCATATAAAAGAGCGGGGAGTAGCCCTTGCCCGCGCCGAACTCGGCCTCTCCGATCGCGCCGACATTAGCGTCGTTGTCCATCACGACGCTCACGCCGGCGGCGTCCGCCACGAAGCCGCACAGGTCGAAATCGTTCCAGCCGCCGACGTGCGTGGAGAGGACAACGCGCTGCGCCGCGAAGTTGACCGGACCGCCGAAGCCGATGCCGCAGCGCTCCAGCGGAAACTCGCGCCGCCACTCCGCGCAGATCTCCGCGATTCGCTCGACCATCCACTGCCGGCCGCCCGCCGCGTTGGTGGCGCGCGATTCGCGGCGCACCATTCGGTCGCCGTCGAACACCGCCATGCTGAACTTGGTACCGCCGATATCGATTGCCAGAATCATCTCAAGCCCCGTAGAAATTGAGGATCGCTCCAATCCCACACGCGCCAGCGCGCGTCGTCCACATTCGCCGGGAGCGCGCTCCATTGGTTCGCGGCAATCGACGTCGCGCCATGGGCGTGCACGAACACGCCGCAGGCAGCCAGCGCAAGGAAGCCCGCCGCGAGCGCGGTGCGCGCCGGGCCTGACTGTTCACGCCACCAGAGAATCGCCGGGATTAGGAAAAAGACGAAGAGGTGCGTCATGTCCGCAAAGTAGCGCGGGCCGTAGCAGTGGCCCGGCCAGATCGTCATCACCACCAGCGCGTGCAGCACCAGAATCGCGGCAAGATAGCCGGTCAGCGGAAAGCACCAGCGCCGCCGCAGTGCCAGCGCGACACCCACCAGCGAAATCAAGAACACCGGTGTGAACACGAAGAGTCCGCGCGACGGACTGAAGAAGTTCATCGTCACGCCTTCCATGAACGAGGTGCTATTGCGCGGCGCTGTAAGATACAGCGGAATCCAACTGTGCCGCTCTGTGAACTGATACGCGAAAAACACCGCGGCGATGGGCAGCGCACCCAGCACAAACGCTGCCAGGTAACGTCGCTGATGAATCGCGACATACAACGCCAGCACCACGCAGGAGACCGCATTCGAGGGACGAACGCAGAACGCCAGGGCCAGCAGCAATCCAGCGAACCAATAACTCCGCGGCGAGGGGGGCGTCAGCAGTGTGTACAGTGCGCCGCTCAAAAGCAGCAGCGTCAGCCCGTGCGGATAGAGATTCCGGCTGGTGAGCGACCACGCAGTAGTGCCGAAGGCGAAGAGCAGCGCGAGCGCCATCGCGCCGCCCGGCGGCAGAAAGAGCAGCGCGATCCGGTACTGCACCCAAACCGTCAGTGCCCCGATGAAAGCCGCGCAGAAAAGCTCGGTGAGCGGACGCCCGTTCAACAGATCGCCGGAAAAAAAGGCGGCGACCTCGCGGCGCGCAAAGAAACCCCCGAACAAACCCCCGAACAGACCCCCGGACAAACCAGTGTGCGGTACCAGCGGACCGGCAATCGCGACCGCCCCTTTCAACGCCAGGATCAGGGGCGCCGCCAGCACCGGCGTACCGGGCGGAAAGTAACTGTACCAATGTCCGCCGCGGCATCCCTCCGCCGCATATTTCAGGCGCGCCGGGCCGGAGGCGGGTACGCATTCCACACCGTAATCCGCCGAAGCGGGCGCGCCGGCGACGAAGCGGTCCACGCGCGTGGTGCCGTTCTCCACGAGGCTTACGGCGGTGGCCACGGACCAGTACGAATCGTAGGAAAGAAAGGGCGGGCACGCGGTGTAGATCAGCCATACGCCGGCGAACAGGGCTAGCCCGGAATAGTTGCGCAACGCCTTCCTCATCGGGAATCCTCAGGGTAACAGACGCTGAGGTACTGGTACTCTTGAAATGAGACCCCATGGACCGCCTGCGAACCAAAGGACTGCTGACGACCCACAATCTCTGGCTCACATCCGCCATCATCATTGTGGTCGCGATCGCGGTCTACTCCCGCCTCGATGCGGACGCGTTTCGCGACGCGGCCGCCAGCGCCACTAAATCGCGCCTGATTATCCAGAATACCCAGGCCCTGCTGTCTCTCCTCAAAGATGCGGAGAGCGGCCAGCGCGGCTACTTGCTGACCGGCGACACGCGCTATTTGACTCAGTACAGCCAGGCTATTCCCGCGATCGCACAACGGTTGCGCGACCTGCAGCAGTTGACCGATGCCACACGCCCGCAACAGAAGACCTTCGCATCGCTGGTCAACAGCAAGCTCGCCGAATTGGAGCAGACGATCGAGTTCCGCCGGCAGGGCGATCTCGAGGCGGCGATGGCTATGGTGCGCACGGACGAGGGCCGGCAAACGATGGATCAGCTTCGCACGTTGGCCTCGCGGATCATCGGGCAGCAAGTCCCGCAATTCGAAGAGAGCCGCGCCCGCGCGCAGCGCCATGGTTACCAGACGCGCATTCTGGTGCAGGTCGGCGCCATTGCGCTCGCGCTCATGCTGTGGTTCGCCACCCGGCGCATCAACCGCCTGGTGCATGCCCAGGAAGCGCTGATCGACGATCTGGACGCCACCCGCGAGCGCGAATCGCGCGGCCGCTCGGCGATGGAAACTACACTCCGAAGTATCGCCGACGCGGTGATCACCACCGATAGCGACGGTCGCGTGACCCTGGTCAACTCGGTCGCGGAACGGCTCACGGGGTGGACCAACGCGCAGGCCGGGGGTCACCCCCTGAAAGAGGTCTTCCGCATTAAGCACGAGGACACGCGGCGGCCCGACGAAGACTTGACGGCGCGTGTGCTGCGCGAAGGCGACGTGGTCACCCTGACCAATCACGCCATCCTGCTCACGAGGGATGGCCGCGAAATTCCGATCGATGACAGCGCCGCCCCCATCCTCGACGATCAGGGCAAGATCACCGGCGTAGTGATCGTGTTTCGCGACGTCACGCTCCGTCGCCGTGCACAGCGCGAGTTGGAGGAATCGGAGAGCCGTTACCGCCTGCTCTTCGAAGCGAACCCATCCCCGATGTGGGTGTACGACGTAAACACGCTGGCGTTTCTCGCCGTGAATTCCGCGGCCACTGCGCACTACGGCTATACCGCCGCCGAATTTCTGGCAATGACGCTGCGCGACATCCGCCCGCCGGAGGACGTGCCCGCACTGCTCGAAGACACGCGCATCCCCACCGAGCAACTTCACACCGACGGACCGTGGCGCCATTGCAAGAAGGACGGCACGATCATTTTCGTGGAGATCACGGCGCACCCCATCCAATTCGGCAGCGCCAGGGGATGCTTCGTGATGGCCAACGACGTCACGGAGCGCAAGGGGCTCGAAGATCAGTTGCGGCAATCGCAGAAACTCGAAGCGGTCGGACAACTCGCCGGCGGCATCGCGCACGATTTCAACAATCTGTTGACCGTGATCGAAGGCTATGCCGAGATGATACGCGCCGATCAGCTGCCCGACGATCCGCATCGCGAGCCGCTCGAAGAGATCCTGGTCGCAGCCCAGCGCGCGGCCGCATTGACACGGCAGTTGCTCGCGTTCAGCCGCCGCCAGGTGCTGCAGCCCGTCCGCCTCAGCCTCAATGCGAACGTGGCGAGTACGCAGCGCATGTTGAGCCGCTTGCTCGGCGAGCACATTCAGATTCGCACCGTGCTCGCGGCGGACCTGGTGGATGTCTGGGCGGACCCCGGCCAGATCGACCAGATCATCCTCAATCTGGCGGTGAACGGCCGCGATGCGATGGAGCGCGGCGGCACTCTCACGATCGGGACTTCGAACGTCGAGCTCGGCGAGAATGAAGCGAAGAAGGTAGACGCAAGCCCCGGCGAATACGCTCGCCTCTCGCTGACCGATACCGGCACTGGCATGGACGAAGAGACGCAGCGCCACATTTTCGAGCCGTTCTTCACCACCAAGGAAGTTGGACGGGGCACGGGGCTCGGACTCTCGACCGTGTACGGCATCGTCAAGCAGAGCGGCGGCTACATTTGCGTTTCGAGCGAGCCCGGAAAAGGCAGCACGTTCTCCATCTGTCTGCCGCGTGCGCGCGGGCCGGTAGGCGCCACGGCCCGTAGCACCGCGGCGGGAACCGCCCTCGGCAGCGGCTCCACGATTCTACTGGTGGAAGACGACGCGACGGTGCAGCAACTCGTCAGCGCGATGCTGAAGAGCAGCGGCTATCGCGTCATCGCTACCGCGACGCCCTCCGAAGCGCTTCGCATCTGCAGCGAATTCAGCACGCACATCGACTTACTGCTTACCGACATGGTGCTCCCCGACGGCGATGGCGGCGAGATCGCGGAAAACGCGGTCGCGTTGCGTCCCGGGCTGAAGGTGCTGTACATGTCGGGATACACGGAACACCCCATGCTGTGCGGTCCCAACTTCGACTCCAACGCTCCGTTCCTGCAGAAGCCGTTCACAAAAGCGGCCCTGATGGCGAAGATCCGCGAAGCGCTGCAGTAAGTCGTTCCCACGCCGCGCCCGTGACTCGCGCTTTTGCCGAGCCAGCGAGCGCTCTCACCTTCCGCACGGCTCCGTTTGAAGATCCGAGCCCCACTCAGAGCCGCGACCGTTAGGAAGCGGTGGTCACGCCGAACGGGCCCGCCACCCCCACGCGCGCAGCTCCCTTCTTCATCGCCTTTGGAAGTCCGCCCTAAACGCCCGCGTGAACCTTGCCGCTCGCCGGACCAATATGAATGTGCGCGCCCGTAGCCTTGCCCGCAACCGCGCCGCGGAACGCAAAAAAAGAAACGCCCTTGCCGGTCAGATATCGCCGGATCCACACGCCTTCCGTAGTATCGGGCCTGACCGCCACATCGGTGCGTCCGCGATGGTCGAAGCCCATCGCACGGTGGACCGCGCTATCGCCGCGCGCACTCACCGGCAGCGGGCGCCCAAAGGTCGCCAGGAACTCGTGCTCCAATTGTTTGAGGTCGGCGTCGGTGAATGTGAGTCGCCCATCGTGATGCTCGGCGAGCCCGCCCAGGTTGTACGGAAGAAAGGCGAGACGGCGCTCCATCTCGATGTCCGCCTGAAGAGTTGCGACGTCGGTGTGGCGTCCGAGAGACTCCGTCAGATCGCAAACGCGGCGCGCAAGATCCATCTCCTTGCGCAAGGCGTCGAGCGTCTGGGACGTCGCCGTTCCGGCTTGCACCGCCGCCGTGTAGGCCATCTTGCGACGCATGTAGCGGCGGCCGGCGGCGCTCACCATCGCGGTGGAATCGGCCTCGGAAAGCTTGGCGCTGCGAAGCGCGTTGCGCACCAGTTCGGCGTCGTACTGGTCGGCGATACGATCTTCCATGGGCGCTGCCGACCGGTCGAGCCTAGCTTCCACCG
The DNA here is from genome assembly GCA_025463045.1 of Candidatus Solibacter sp. Lineage (GTDB taxonomy): Bacteria > Acidobacteriota > Terriglobia > Bryobacterales > Bryobacteraceae > Solibacter. The sequence continues at coordinate 9,718 of JAOAPT010000225.1, read as the reverse complement.
CCGCCAGTCCGGAGTTCTCTTTGGGGCGAGCGATAAAATAACCCGTGCCTGCCAAAAGAAGAAACACAGGAACCAGGACAACCGAAAAACGCATGCAGATCCTATTTTACTCTTCCGCCATGCATTTACGTTTGCCTGTCCGCCGGAAGAGTGAAGCAAAACGTTGTGCCTTCGCCGGGTTTCGATTCCGCCCAAATCCGGCCGCCGTGCGCCTGCACAATGCGGCGGCAGATGGCGAGTCCCACGCCTGTTCCCGGATATTCCTCGGCGGAGTGAAGCCGTTTGAAGGGCTCGAAAATCACCGACGCATCCTCGGGGTCGAAGCCGATCCCATTGTCGCGAACCGAGACCACCCACTCGGCGCCCTTCTGTTCGGCGCTGATGTGCACCAAGGGCGCCTGGTCCGCCTTCCGATATTTCAGCGCGTTACCCACAAGATTCTGGAACAACCGTACCATCTGTCCGCGATCCACCTGCAGGGTTGGCATCGGATCGTGCGTAACGCTCGCGCCGCTCTCCCGGATCGCCTGCTCCAGATGGGTCAGCGCTGCTTCCAGATCTTCGTCGAGCGCGACCGAGGAGGGTCGTTCCTCTTCCGTGGTCAGGCGCGCATAAGCCAGCAGGTCGTGCACCAGGTCGCTCATGCGGCTCGACGCGCTGAGCAGGAAATTAAGGAACATGTCCGCTTCGGCGTCGAGTTTGCCGTGATACTTCTTGGCGAGCAGTTCCGAGTACGCCCTCATCGTGCGCAGCGGCTCCTGCAGATCGTGGCTCGCGACGTACGCGAACTGCTCGAGCGCGGTGTTCGATTCGGTCAGCGCATCCTGCAACTGCTTACGCGCCGTTTCATCGCTGATGATTTTCGCAAATCCGATCAGTGCGCCGCTACCATCGCGGACAGCGCTCATGCTACCGTTCGCGAAGAACTCGGATCCATCTTTGTGCCGGTGCCAGCGTATGTCCGTCACGCTACCCCGCTCTTCGGTCATCCGCATTTCGGCGCTGCAGACTTCGGCGGCCTTTTCCGCCGGAGTGAAAATGATCGAGGCATGGCGCCCGATCCATTCCTCCTCGGAATAACCAATAAGTCGCTCCACCCCTTCATTCCAGGAGATGAGAATGCCTTGGGGATCCATCATGAACATCGCGTATTCCCGAAGTTCCCTGACCTGCATGCGGTAGAGATCGGAAGAATGCGGCGTTTTCAGGCGGGGAAAATTATTGGGAACAGGATGGTCCATATACAGCAGGGGGTCGGATCGCTTCACTATAGCAATCCCGCGACTTACTCGACAATCGCATTTGACGGGCCAATGTGGCGGAAGACTGCGAACGACTTAGTCAGCGTCACAAGTGTGACTTATAGAACAATGCCACTCAATAACGTGATTCTCAATATCGTCGATTCTCAATATCGTTGATTTTCAATAACGTTGATTCTTGCGTCCCGAACGCTCAATCCAATCGCGGAACATGACCGTGTAGCCGCGAGTCTCCGGATCGCCGCGTAGCTGTTCGATTGTGAACCGCATCTTGCGGCCCCAGTTCGGATATTGCCACGTGCTGCCCGGAAGATTTTGCTGATGCAGCTCCTTCGTCAGGTCCTCCTGATTGATGGCGAGCAATTGCGACGGAGTCGTCGCCAGGAATCCGACGATCGCATTGTGCAGTTCGCCCGTCAGTTCCGGGTATGCGGCCGCTTGGCGCGGCAGCGACTCCGGCAGCAGCGCGAGTTCGAAGAGCACGTCGAGCATCTTCTGCTTTTCGCGCTCGCGATGCTTGAACTGCGCATCGCGCGTCGCCTCGTCGATGATGTTGGCGGCATACCGCGCCGCGATATCGTCGCCCACCCAGAATCCGGCGAGCGTCGGAAGATCGTGCGTCGTCGAAGAGACCAGCGCCTGCACCGGATACTCATCCGAACGGCGAAACTCGCCGCGCTCGTTCTTCTCAAAGTAGAAAAGACGGTAGCTGAGAATGCCGAACTTCGCCAGCGTCTCGCGGACCGACGGCTCAACCGTGCCCAGGTCCTCGCCGACCACGATCACCCGGTTGCGCACACTCTCGAGCGCGAGGATGCGGACGAAATCGTCATTGCGCTCGCGCACGTACGCCCCGTGAGTCGCATCCGAGCCATCGGGAATCCAGAAGAGGCGGAAGAGCCGCATCACGTGATCGATGCGCAGCGCGCCGCCGTGGCGGCAGTTCTTGCGGATGGACTCGGCAAACAGGCAGTAGCCGTCCTCGCGATGCCGCGCGGAGTTGGGCGGCGGGAAGGCCCAGTCCTGCCCCTTCGGCGAAAAATCGTCCGGCGGAGATCCGACCCGGCAGCCTGCGACATAGAACGGACGGTGTGCCCACAGATCGCTGCCGAATCGATCGGTGGCGAGCGCCAGATCATGATACAGCCCGATCGAAAGGTGGCGGTCGCGCGCGTGCTGTTGAGCGCGCGACAACTGCAAATCGATCTGCCACTGCAGATACTGATAAAACATGACAGACCGCCAATGTTTGCGGCGGAACTCCTGCGTCTCCTCGGAAGAAGGGTCCTGATAAGGCGCCGGCCAGTCGATCCACAGCCACAGATCCGGATTCCGGCGATGCAGCCACTCGTCGAGCGCGCAGTACGTCGCGAATTTCTCGAGCAGATCGCCCTCCCGATGGAGGAATATCTCGAACTCCTTCGCTCGCGCGTTTCCGGTGCGCCACTCGCGCAGAAATCGCGCGAACGCGGTTTTCAGAAAGCGCATCTTGAGCGCGCTCACGCGCTCATATTCGACGTACGGCGTGGCGCGCAACGCGGCGATCTCGGCTTCGACCTCCGGCGACGCGCGCAGTACGACCGCACGTCGGCAGTTCTGGAAATCCTCCATCGCCTCAAAATCGAGATAGAGAAAGTTCTGATAAAAGATGCTATTCGGCAGGTACGGGCTCGTGTTGAACGGCCGGCGATTGTGAATCGCGTGCAGCGGATTGAGCGCCACGAAACTCGCGCCGAGCTCCTCGGCCACCCAGTCGATCACTTCGCCGAGATCGTGGAAATCGCCGCAGCCCCAATTCCGTGCGGAGCGTACGCCGTACAGGCTGACCGCGATCCCAGCCGCTCGTCCGCCGCGGCCCAGGTTCGGGTCGGTCCACGCCCGGTCCGGCGTCACGATGTAGCGCGTACACGCCGTCGCCGCTCCCACCTTCACCGAAATCTCGTGGTACCCCAGCGGCAATTCAATCGGCAGCGTCGCCTTCTTCTGCACCCATGTGCTGCCGTCCATCCCGACGGAGCCGACTTGCGGCAGTTCCCACAGATTCAGTTCGTGCTCGCTGACGCGTCCCTCTTCGCTGCGTACGGAAAAGTGCGCGCGGTCGCCGAGCGATTCGGCGGAAACGTTGAGCACCAGTTCCACCGGCCCCGTGGGTCCGGCGACCACCGCGGGCGGCAACAAGCGTTCCCACTCATGCTTCGCCAGGCAGGCAAGCGACTGCTGCAACTGGTCGGCCGAATCCACCTCAACCCCGAGCGCGCGCAGGATGGATTGCTTGGCTTCCACCGACGTCGTGTGGTGGTTGCCGAAGATATCCCAGAAACCGTCGTCAATCCCGTACCAGGAAGCGGCGCGGTCGAGGAGTTGCTCGAATGAATCGGTGGACATGAAAAGGGGGTAGCTATCAGTCTACAGGAGTCGCGCGGCCGATGTTTTACATGCGAAAATAGGAGCATGATTGAAAAGCCCTTGGCAAGCGGCCCTCGCGAACTCTTTACGCGCATCGACGACTATTCGGTCGCCAATGCCGCTGCGGCCGCGAACGAAGGAATCGTGATGACGACGCTGGATGCCGCCGTCAACTGGGCGCGCAAGAACTCGATCTGGCCGATGACCTTCGGGCTGGCCTGCTGCGCGATTGAGATGATGTCGATGAGCGCGTCACGGTTCGATATCGCACGGTTCGGCGCCGAGGTCTTCCGCGGTTCGCCGCGCCAGAGCGATCTCATGATCATCGCCGGCCGCGTCAGCAACAAAATGGCGCCCGTCATCCGCCACCTGTATCAGCAGATGCCGGAGCCGAAATGGGCGATCTCCATGGGCGCCTGCGCGACCTCGACCGGCGTGTTCAACAACTACGCGCTCATTCCCGTAAATCAAGTGATCCCGATCGACGTGTACGTGCCCGGCTGCCCGCCGCGCCCCGAGCAGTTGATCTATGCGCTCATGATGCTCCAGGAAAAAATCAAGGGCGACAGCGGCACCGTAAAGAACGTCCTCAATATGGGGTAGCCGCTACTCCTCGCCTTGCGGTAGCCCGCGAAAACCCGCCCCTTGCGTTAGCCCGCGCAACTCCACCCCCGTCTGTTCCGCCCGCCCTCCCTCAAAAATGCGCCGCAATCCGAGCCGCGACCGTAAGGGAGCGGTGGTCACCACAGAGGAGCACCGCCCGCTCACGCTCGCGATGCCGAGTGGGGCTCGCTCTTCATCGCCGTTGCTCGCGACGCCCTACAACTTCCCCGCGAGCCGCTCCATACTAACCGCGTGCGCGATCTCTTTCCCATCCGAATAGATTCTCAGCCCCGCACCCTTCTGAAAATGGGCGCCGCTCCTGTCCCACACGATCGCGAGATCGTGTCCATGATACGGAATGCGATCCAGCGCGAACCAGTCCCATTCCGGCGGCGCGAGCGGATTCACCTCCACCGTATCGTCCGCCCGTGGACGCAGACCGATCAATCCCGTAATCACGAGGTCTGCGTACGACGAGTGATTGTAGTGATCGCCGCGCCCATAGTAAGTCTTCTTGCGCAGTTTTAATTCGCGCGCCCACCAGACGCCCGTCAGCGGATTCAGATCCTCATCCACCCACGGCACCACCTGCCCGTCCGCCCGCTTGATACGCTGACTCTTCGTGTATACGTCGAGTGTCTGCCGGTAATCCTTCGCGCTCACCGCACCCTGCGTGTAGTCGTTGAGCACGTTCGCGAGCGCGCGCAGAGTCATGCTCGTCGCGAACGGCCATGCCGGGCCGTTCCACTGGCAATCGTCGCCTTGGGCCGCGATCTGAAATTCGGCATGCCTCCGCTCCGCCGTAGTGAGTCCGTACGGCGCGGAAAAGCCCTGCGTGTCCGTCACCTGTTTCCACGCGATCTCGAGTCTGCCGCCGCGCTCGGGCAGCTCGAAATACCACGGCGTGAATCCAATCTGTTCGCGGACGCCTGCGAACTTACCGTCTTCGAGCACCGTCTCGAAAAACTGGTCCGCGGGATTCCACATGCGCGCGACCGTGAGTTTGCGCAGCCCATCGGCCTTACGCGCGTACTCGTCCCGAACCGCGGTCTTACCGGCAAGCGCGGCAATCGCAGCGATCGCGCGCGCGTTCGCGAACATGTAGCTGTTGATCGTCGGACGCAGATTCTTCACCTTGCGCCCGCCGCTGATCGAGCTCTCCATCCCGTCGGACACATCGCGCTGCCAGAACAGTCCGCTCGGCGTGAGCCTCTCGGTCTCCCATGCCGCGTAGTCCTTGCGCAGCGATTCGAGCTGCGCCGTCAGGCTCGCGGTGTTCCCATCGGCGAGCCAGCGATCGTACACCGCATCGGCCGTCCAGTTGCTGAATTGGTGATAGTGCCGCTCAAGGCCGCCATCGGCGCCGGAGCGCAGCCAGAACGCGATGTAGTCATCTAAATATTTCGGATTGCGCAGCCAGCGGCCCTCCGCGATGTGCAGCCCGAGCGCGCAGCTGATCGCGTTGTAGTCGGTGGAGTGCTTCACCGGCCGCAGGAATTCGGTCAGCACGTATCCCGCGGGCGTCATCTCGATATGCTTGCGGTAAGCCCACCAGCGGTAGTAATACGTGAGCTCGAGTTCGCGATCCGGCACGGAGAGGAATGGAACATTGTCCTTCATCCACTGCCAGGTCTCCGCGTTGGGGATGAAGCCCGTGGTCCCTTCGGGGTCCGAGCGATTCAGCGCCTCCACGTAATGCCGAAACTCCTCGGGATTCAGCGCCGCGGCGCGCGCACTGATCGCGAGGAGTATCAGGGCGAGGAGCTTCATTTGGGCAGCGCGGATTTCACGAACTTCTCCAGGTCCGCGTGATACTTATCGGCGGAGGGCCGGTCGATGTAGACCATGTGGCCCGCTTCGTAATAGCCCACGGAAATGTTGTTCTTCTTGATTTCGTCGGAGACCTTGAGGTGGGCGATGGTCCACTCCATCGGATAAAAGGGACAGGCGAAATCGTAATAGCCGAAGCCGACGAACAGCTTCATGTGCGGATTCTTCGCGAAGCCGTTTTCCAGATTGACCACGGTGTTGTATTCGCCGGACCACGGCGGCGCATTGCCCGACACGTAGTAGAGATTGTCGTTCTTGTAATTCAGGTCATTACGCACGTACGCTTCGAATGCCGTGAGGAAGCAGTTCTCGATATTCGCGTTGCTGAAATCGAAGCTCGTGTTGTTCGCCCCGCCATCGAGTTGGTACCCGTAGAACCGCGAGTCCAGCCGCGATGTCATCAGATGTCGATCGCGCAGAAGTTCGGTGCTGAACGGCCCGAGCGGCACGCGCAGATCGAGCGAGTCGATGAACGGTTTCGATAGCCCGGTATAGCGCGCCATATTCGTGAGCACCTTGTCGCGCTGCGTTTGCGTAGCTCGCGCGCCATCGAAGAGATACTCCAGATATTCGCCGGACGCAAACTCGCGCGCCTGCTTGGCGATCTGTTCCACCGAAAGCTTCTGCAGATCGGGCGGCAATTTCTTGTGATAGTGCGCCGTCATGATTTCCGTCGGCAGCGTGCTGAGTTGTCGCTGCTCGCCCGCCGCGGCATTCGAATCGATTACCGCCGAAAGCAGCATCACGCCGTTGATCGGAATGTCGCGATCCGTGAGATACCCGGCGAGCCCGGCGGCGCGCGTCGTGCCGTAGCTTTCCCCTCCTACGAAAATCGGCGAGCCCCAGAGATTGTATTCATTCAGAAAGCTGCGAATGAACTCGCCGAAAGCGGCCATGTCGTTATCCACGCCGCCGAAATCCGGACCGTACCCGGGCTTATCGGGACGGCTGAAGCCGGTGCCCATCGCGTCGATGAACACCAGGTCGCCGGTATCCAGCAGGCAATTCGGATTATCGACATAGCTATACGGCGGCGGCGTGGCCGAGCCGTCCGGATTCATCTTCACCATCTTGGGACCGAACGCCCCCATGTGCAGCCAGATGGTGGCCGCGCCCGGTCCGCCGTTGAAGAGGAACCAGACCGGCCGCTTCGCCTTATCGGTGACGCCGTTCTTCGAATAATAAACGTAGAAAAGATGGCCCTCGCTCACGCCCGTCGTGGCATGCTTGACCGGCATGAACCCGACTCGCGCCGTGTACGCGATCGTCTCATTATGCAGCGTGATCTGGTGCTGCGTGGCGATCGGTTGCGCCGGATACGCGATCGGCTGCGCCTCTTCCTTCGTGTAGTCGAAGCGATAAAAATTGCTGGTCACTCCGCCGCGTCCGCGGCCTTGTGCAAAGGCCGAAACGCCCGTGGCGGCGATGAGAATGAAAACGCAAATGATCTTTGTGATTCGCATGGCGTCGCTCCTTATTTGCGGGTGTCCGTGACGAACCTGGCAAGGTCGCCATGTAGTTTGGCCAGCGCCTTATCGTCGACGTAGGTCATCTGGCCGGCATCGTAATGACTGATGGTGATGTTGTGCGCGCGCACCTCGGGCGAGACGTTCAAGTGCGCCATGGTGTACTCGGTCGCGTAGAATGGCGCGCCGAGATCGAAGTAATTCACCGCGACGAACAGACGCAGATTCGGATTGCGCGCGAACGCGCCGGAGAGGCTCGCATCGTCGGTAATGGTCGACGTGTATGGACCGACGCCGCCGCTGTTCAGATAGAAGATCCCATTGCTGTTGCCGGTGAATGTGAGTTCGTGCCGCAGGTACGCCTCGTACGCGGTCTGCATTCCACCCGCCAGATTGTACAGATTGAGATCGATTGGCGCGGGCGCTCCGCCGCCGAAGCCGCCGCCACCTCCGCCGCGTCCCGCGGGAATCAACGGCGGCGTGAAGCCGGCGACCCGTGCGTCGCTCGCCGCCACTCCGCGATGCTGCGCGCGCATCACCTCGCTGTTGAAGCGGTCGAGCGTGATCCGCATGTCGTTGTTCGCGACGAACGCCTTCGAGAGTCCTGTCAATCGCGCGATGTCACTAACCACCTTCGCGCGTTCGTCGGCACTCATCCGTTCGCCCTTGTAGAGCGCGTGCAGATACTCGCGCGAAGCGAACTGGCGTGCCTGCCCGGAGATCTGCTCGGCGGACATCGCAGATAGTTCAGGCGAGAGTTTCTTGTGATACCAGGACGCCATCACCAGGCTGGGCAGCAGCGTGATGTATTGCGTGTCGCCCGCGAGCGCATCGGCGCTCGGCGTCAGCGAGAGCAGCACCACGCCCTGAACGGGAATTTGGTGCTCGTTCAAATAGGCGGTGAGCGCTGCGGCGCGCGCCGTGCCAAGATCCTCGCCCGCAAGGTACAGCGGCGAGTTGCGCCGGCCCGACACGCCGAGGAAGCTGCGCACAAACTCGGCGAGCGACGCCGTGTCGGCGCTCGTCGTCCAAAAACTCGGCGCTTTCGCAGGCTGATCCGGACGGCTGAATGCCGTGCCCACCGGATTGACGAAGACCAGATCGGCCTGACCCAGCAGCGTGTGCGGATTGTCCGTCCAGCTATACGGCGGAGCGCCGGCCGTCCCTTCCTTCGTCCATTTCATACGCTTCGGACCGAGTCCACCGAACTCCTGCCACGTCGCCGCGACGCCGGGCGCTCCACCAAGGAAGAAGACCAGCGGCCGCGCCGACGCGTCGGTCACGCCGTCCTTAAAATACGCGCTGTAGAAGATGTGCGCCTCGGCCTGTCCGGTGGTCGCGTTGCGCAGCGGAAGGTAGCCGGCGCGCGTTGTGTAAGCGAGCGCGTCGCCATTGACGGTGATCTTCTGGTGCGTCTCCGCCGGCGGCGCGTCCGGGATCGGTGGAGCCGTGCTCGCCGTCGCATCGTAGCTGTAAAACTCGACTGCCCCACCGCGTCCGGCCGCTGGAGCTGGAGCGCCGGCAGGCGGAGTGGCTTGTTGCACAGCGGCCGCAGCGCGCCCCGCACGTCCTCCCTGCCCCCAGGCAATCGAGCAGCACCCCAAAGAAATCGCCAACAGGATTTTTCCGTAACGTATGTGTCCCATGGATTGGAAACAGTTTAGACTGTTTCCGGCGTCGAATGCACCCGCCGATGCAAATCCGGCCAGCGCGTCCCACGCAAACGTGCGCCCACGGGCATCGCCAGAATGTAGCTCGACGTCGACGCCGATGCGGCCGGCCGACGCGGCGGGCGATACGGACTGCGCGTCCCCACGGGAGCGTGCGCTCCAGCGCCGTCTCAAGGTTCGCAAGAAAATGTAGCTCGACGTCGACGCCGATGTGGCCGGCCGACGCGGCGGGCGATACGGACTGCGCGGCCCACGCGAGCGTGCGCTCCAGCGCCGTCGCAAGGTTCGCAAGAAAATGTAGCTCGACGTCGACGCCGATGTGGCCGGCCGACGTGGCGGGCGATTGGGGACAGCGCGTCCCCGCGCGAGCGTGCGCTCCAGCGCCGTCGCAAGGTTCGCCAGAAAATGTAGCTCGACGTCGACGCCGATGTGGCCGGCCGACGCGGCGGGCGATTGGGGACTGCGCTTCCCACGCGAGCGT
>JAOAPT010000186.1 GCA_025463045.1 Candidatus Solibacter sp. | reverse complement strand
GAATAAACATGCGTACGGCATAATATGAAATATGCCGGCACCGGACAAGTCGATTGACAAACTCAGTATTGACAAACTCAGTATCGACAAACTCAGTATCGACAAACTCAATAACGTTACGCCGCTTCAGGTGATCAACCCCGATTACCGGCTTGAATCCGGTCAACCGGAACTACAGGCGGAAATGGAAGAGGAATGGGAGAAAGATTGGAGTCAGTTGTGAGATAGCAGATTCGGTAAGGCTCAAAATGTATCCCGAACGCCTCCTCGATCACTTCCAAAACCCGCGCAATATCGGAGAGCTTCCGCCCCCCGCCATTACCGTGGAAGTCTCGAACCCAGCTTGTGGGGATATTCTCCGTCTCTCAGCGATCTTCGAAGCCGGACGGATCGCCGACGTCCGCTATAAAGTCCGAGGTTGTACCGCGTCAATCGCCGCCGGCTCCGCCCTCACCGAGTGGCTCACCGGCAAGACGCACGCTGAGCTCGCGCGGTTCTCCCCGACTCTCGTTGACGCCGCCGTCGGAGGTCTACCGCCCGCATCCCAACACGCGGCGGTCCTCTGCGCGGACGCCGTCCACGCATTGCGCCTGAAGTCTCGGCCCTGATTAGACCTCGCCGTTCGCCAGTTCCACTTCCACCCGCAGCCGGTCCATCTCGCGCGTCAGGGCCGTCAGCGTCGCCGCGCACTCGTCGAACGATTCGCTCGCCGCCTGCACTTCCAGCCGCCGCAGCGCCGACGCCACCGCGTTCGCCCCCACGTTCGCGCACGCGCCCTTACAGGAGTGCGCCAGCCGCATCATCTGCTTCGGATCGTGCTCACGGATCGCCGAGTCCATCAGCCGTAGCTGCCTGGACGTGTCGTCGAGAAGGGCGGTTAACACCTCCTGCATCAGGTCCCTGTCATCCAACGTGACATCTTTGAGTTGTTGCCGGTCCAGCACCGTGGTTTCATCGAGTACTCGCACGCCTCAATTCTGTCGTGGACGGGCTTCCCATTCAATCGAACGAACGCCTTACCTCGCCGGGGCAACGTGCCTTATCGAGGCCGCAAAGTGCCGTACGTGAAGCTCGAGTCCACCACCCGCAGATTTCCATCCACCACGGCGCGCGCCACAAATCCCGGCGCTGCCGGAGTCCCGAACCGCATGTCGAACGCCTCCACCACCTTGCTGTTCTCCGCCGCCGGATTCGGCGTGACGCGCCACAATGGGAACTGCGAAAACCGCAGGAACTCCTGGAAAACCACGGTCCTTCGCGCCGCATCCATCGCCGGATCCGGCGCAGGCTTGTGATAAAAAACGCCGCGCGCCGGGCCCGGATCCGTGGCCAGATTCACTTCCTGCACCACGTACGCGTCCGCCGTCTCCACCAGCCCGCGCCACTGTAAAGGATTCGCCGCATTCGGCAGCGCCGCGACCCGAATTGGCGTCGCATCGTCGTACATTCGCGAAGCCAGCGCGCCCGTCACGCGCGAATGAATGACGCCCCGGCCGCAGTTGTAAACCAGGATGAACAATAGCGTAAACCACGCGAAGCCGCGGCCATGATGGCTCTCCCGCACCGGACTCGAACCGATTTCCGACCCCACCAGCCGCGCCAGAAAAGGTCCCGCGATCCCCACCAGCGCCGCCGCCAGAATCCACAAATCGATCACGTTCGTCGTGTCCGCCCGAAACCATTCACCGGAGAACGGCAGGAGCAGCCGGATTCCGTAGACGTTCGTCCAGTCCAGCAGCAGGTGCGATGCGACCGCGATCCACGCCGCAAAAAATGCGCCCTTCCACTGCACCTGCTTGCGCCCCGTTAGCCGCACCAGCGCCACTGCCGCCAGCGCCATCACCGGCATCGCCGCCAATGAATGCGTCAGGTGCCGGTGATAGTGCAGGTAGTTCAACTGCCCGCCCGCCAGAGTCACCAGGTCAATATCTGGAATGTTCGCCGCGACCAGCAGGATCGCCGTACCCCGCGCGCTCCAGCGGCCCAGCCCGGCCCTGCTCAGAAACAGTCCGACCGCCGTGTGCGTGAGATTATCCATGCCTTCCACATTGTAAGCGGGTGTTGCATGAGCAAAATCAGGATAGATAAAGGATATGGAACCTTCAACTTGTTTTTCCACCCTTGCGCACCGTCCAGCCAAATACTCGTTACTCGAAACGTTCGCCGAAAGGCGGTCCTGATCGGTGCGCTTCCTTGGCGAAACCCGAGGCAGATAGTCTCTAAATCGTCCGTAGAGTTGACCTTCGGATTGCGTAAGCAGCGACGTAGAACCTGATGAACTCGTCAATTTCGTTGCGCGCCCACCCGGGGCCAATCGCAAAGTGGCCTGGAGAGAATCGGCCCTCGTAGCGGTCGCTCAAACACCACCTCACCACGGCAGTCTTAGAAAACGCGATGACTTACAGGCAACGCGCTGCCCAACGTTCTAACTGAGCGGCATGCACGCTCGCCCCGCGATGCCACCTGCAAGAACCGGGGACGCACCGCGCAGGCAGAGCGTCCAGGCAGTCCATCAAGCGGACAAACGATACGGTACCTTCAACTTGTTCCTGCGTTCTTCCACCGGCTTCAGCGCCACCATCGGCCCTTTGCGCACCGTCCAACCGAAGTACTCGTCGAGCGGGAACAATGGATACGGCTCGATCTCGCAGTATACCCGCCCCAACTTCTGCTCAATCCGATACACCGCGTGCCAGAAATTTCCCCGGTCCATTCTGAAGTGTCGCGAAGCCATCTTCCAGTCCGCTCCCAAGAGATGGTAAATCCGGAAAATCTGATAATCCGAGTCATCGAGTGATCGCCGCGCGACCAGTGTAAAATCTGCAATGTATTCTTCATGGCGTCGGGAGTACATGCGGCGCCCGCCGGGGCCGCCGATAATTTCCCAAGCGACATTTCCGGGCTGTGCCCCGGCGATCACACACTCTCGAAACCGGTCATAACATGCCCGGAAGGCCGCCCGAAAAACGCAATTGCACGGCGCTTTTTTATCTTCGTAGACCGCTCGCATTCCGTCGCCTTTACATTGGCAGCAGGATTCACTCGCCAGTCCAATCGTATTCGATCGATTCCATTCCATTGAAGAAGTGTCCTCCCCGGCTGCAGTCCAATCTAATCCGGCCACGGTCTCGGGTTCCTATTTCCTGGTTCCACTCTATATCCCCTATGAAAAACGTCAACAATTCAAATTAGTTATTTAATCGAGATAGATTCAGCTATTCTTTGAATCGGATTAAGTCGTCCTTTTTAGTCAACGTGTTAGCGACAAAGAAGCCTTCGATCCCCAATGGCTTTTTCCAACCAGGTCCGCTTTGGTACTAAAGAATCCGGTACTACCCTATTTCCCAGGGAAATAGCCTGCCTATGACCTTTGAAGCCCTGCGGGCTCGCCTTGTCGAAAATCTTCGCCTCCGAGTCCGCAGCGGCGAAGCCACGGAGCGCGGGCTTGCGCGAATCACGGGCATCTCCCAGCCTCATCTCCATCACGTCCTCAAAGGCAAACGCCTGCTCTCCTTCGAACGCGCGGATGAAGTCCTCCGCAGGCTGGATATGGACCTTCTCGAGCTTGTTTCCTCCGACGAATTTGCGGCAAGACCACTCTCACCGCTAAAGTAAGATTCGTGGCCCGAACCGCGAACCAGAACTCCGCCCGTGATGCCCGCCTCAAACGCCTCGCCCAAAGTATCGAAGCCCTCGCCGACAAGGACGACCGCATCCTCCGCCGCGCCCGTGAAATCGCCGACCTCCGGCGCGCCGCCGCCGCCGACCTCTACGCGATCTGCGCCGACTTCGTCAATTCCGTCAACCGCCTGCTCTCCCGCCCCTCGGTCGAACTCGATCCCCCCAACGTCTCCGAAGACTCATTCCAGGAGGACGCCCCTAATCTCGTTCAGATCAACGTCCGCGGCCGCATCCTCCAGGTCTCCTTCTCGGCCACGCCGGAGATGGTCTCCACTGAAGACTTCCGGGTCCCTTACACCCTCAACGGCACCGTCCGCGCCTTCAACCAGGAGCTTCTCGATAAGGACATCATCGAGGAGCAGCTCATCTTCTACACCATCGAGCACCATAAGAAGATGTGGCGCTTCTTCGACGCGCGCACCTACCGCTCCGGCCCGTTCGATCAGGAATACCTCGTCTGTCTTATGGAACAGCTTTTATAGGACGGGCCTCTGGCCTGTCCGCGCGAACGCCACGAAAGGCGAGTCTCAGGCACACGTTATGATATGTAGATGACGACAGCCATTCCCCCCGTCCAGGAAACTTCCGCCCAATCCGTGATCGATCTCGAACACGAATATCTGCTCCAGAATTACGCGCGTTACCCCCTCGTTCTCGCCCGCGGAAAAGGCTGCTATCTCTACGATCTCGCCGGCAAGCGCTACCTCGACTTCATCACCGGCATCGGCGTCAACGCGCTCGGGCACAACCACCCGCGCATCACCAAAATCATTCGCGAACAGGCCGGACTCCTGCTCCACACCTCGAACCTTTACTATCACCAGTACCAGGGAGCCCTCGCCGCGCGCCTCGCCAAAATGAGCGGACTTCAGCGCTGCTTCTTCGCCAACACCGGCACCGAGGCCATGGAAGGCGCATTGAAGATGATCCACTCCCACGGACGCGCCATCCAACCGGAAAAGTACGAAGTCATCGCGCTCGATAATTCTTTTCACGGACGCACCTTCGGAGCGCTCTCCATCACCGGCCAGGCCAAGTACCGGCAGGATTTCGAGCCGCTCGTCCCCGGTGCCCGCTTCGTCCCCGTCAACGACATCGCCGCGCTTGAAGCCGCCTTCAGCGAGCGCACCGCCGGCATCGTGCTCGAGATGATCCAGGGCGAAGGCGGCATCAATCCGCTCACTCCCGAATTCGTCGCCAAATCCCGTGAGCTCGCCGACCGCTACAACGCGCTCCTCGTCGCCGACGAAACCCAATGCGGCGTCGGACGCCCCGGCACTTACTTCGCCTATCAGCGCACCAGCCACATCACCATGCCCGACATCATGGTGACTGCCAAACCGCTCGCCTGCGGCATCCCGCTCGGCGTCATCATGGCCAACGAAAAGGCCGCGGCCGCGATCAAGCCCGGCATGCACGGCTCCACCTTCGGCGGCGGACCGCTCGCCTGCCGCGTCGCCCTCGAATTCTGCGACATGCTGGATGATCTGCTGCCTGCGATCCAGCGCATCGGCGGTTACCTCCACGTCGAACTCAACGAGCTCGCGCGCAAGCACTCCTTTATTAAGGAAGTGCGCGGCTTCGGCCTGATGATCGGCGTCGACCTCCACATGCCCGGCAAACAGCTTGTGCTCGACGCCATGGCGGAAGGCCTGCTGATCAACTGCACGCACGACACAGTGCTCCGCATGCTGCCGGCGTACATCATCACCGAGAAGGAAGTCGACCAGGCCATCCGCATCCTTGGTAAGATCTTCGCCAAGGTCAAATGATGCATCGCCTCCTGTTCGCCACGCTCACCCTCGCCGCACTCGCGGGGGCGCAGACCAGTCCGGGCGCGAGCGCAGCCGGCGCCGCGCGTACCTGGCGACAGGCGCACGAGAGCCCGATCCTCGGCGAATTCAGCAGCCTGCTCGCGATTCCCAACCTCGCGCGCGATAACGAAGCGATCCGCAAGAACGCCGCCGCCGTCTCCGCCCTGCTCGAAAAACGCGGCGTCAAGACCCGCTACCTCGAAGTCCCCGGCGCGCCGCCGGTCGTCTTCGGCGAAGTCATGCCCGTCGCCAACGCCGCGCACACCATCATCTTCTACGCGCACTACGATGGCCAGCCGCTCGACCCGAAGGAATGGGCCACTCCGCCGTGGGAACCTGTCATCCGCGATGGCCGCATCTACGCCCGCTCCGCCAGCGACGATAAAGCCCCGATCATCGCCATCGCCGCCGCGCTCGATGCCTTGCAAGCCGCCAAGCTCCCGATTCGCTCCAACATCAAATTCGTCTTCGAAGGCGAGGAGGAAGCCGGATCGCCGCACCTCGCGCAAATCATCGAAAAGTACAAGGACCTGCTCTCGAGAGACGTCTGGTTGATCTGCGATGGCCCGGTTCACCAGAGCCGCCGCCAGCAGATCGTCTTCGGCGCGCGCGGCGTCACCACGATCGACATCACTCTCTACGGCCCCAATCACGAGCTTCACAGCGGTCATTACGGCAACTGGGCGCCGAACCCCGCGATGGCACTCGCGCGCCTCCTCGCCGGCATGAAAGACGACGATGGCAAGGTCCTGATCGAGCACTTCTACGACGGCATCGAGCCCCTCAGCGATACCGAGAAGCGCGCCATCGCCGAAGCTCCCGAAGTCGATCGCGACCTGATGCGCGAGCTCGCGCTCGGCCGCACCGAAGGCGGCGGACGCAAACTCGTCGACCTGATCAACCTGCCCTCGCTGAATATTCGCGGGATGGCCAGCGCCCGCGTCGCCGAGAAGGCCAGCAACGTCGTTCCGTCAACCGCCACCGCGAGCATCGACATGCGCCTTGTCAAAGGCATCGATCCGCGGACCGCCGAAGAACGCGTGCTCGCCTACATCCGCAAGCAGGGCTACACGATCGTCGACACCGAGCCCGATGCCGCCACCCGCATGGCCACTCCGAAACTCGCCCGCGTCGTCGTCGAGCGCGGGGGTTATCGCGCCAGCCGCACGTCGATGGATCTCCCCATCTCGCAGCTCGTTCTCCGCACCGCCGAAGCCGCGCGCGGCCCCATCGTTAAACTCCCCACGATGGGCGGCAGCGTCCCGCTCTACATGATCGAGAGCATTCTGCACGCGCCGACCATCACCGTTCCCATCGCCAACCACGACAACAATCAGCACTCTTTCAACGAAAATCTGCGCCTGCAAAACCTCTGGGACGGCATCGAATTGATGGCGGCCCTCCTGACCATGTAACTCCGAAAGATGTAACATGAGTCGGAGGTTTTTTCATGCGCCATGTTTCGAGGTTGCTCCTGCTCGCGCTGGCAGCAACTCTAAGCCATGCCCAACTGACGACGGACCAGAAAGTCTCCGACTTCCAGTCCCTCTCCGCGCTCTACGCGAAGCGGTACGGTCCGTACGAATGGAAACGCGATGCATTAGGCGTCGACCTTTTCAGCATCGCCCCGTGGCTCGCCCAGGTACAGGCCACCAAGAACGATTTGGACTTCTACGAAATCATGTCGCAGTATGTCGCCAGCCTGAATGACGCGCATTCCGGCTATCAGGTACCTTCCAATTTTCAGGCAAGCCTCAACTTCACGGTCGACATCTACGATGGCAAACTCATTGTCGATTCGATCAGCCGCACCCGCTTGCCGGCCGCCGAGTTTGGCTTCGTAAACGGCTACGAGCTCGTCTCCATCGATGGGCAGGACGCGCAAAAGCTGCTCGACGGCCTCTTGCGCTACGAAGTCGCCGCCAACCCGCGCAGCACCCGGCGCCTCGCCGCGCAACTGCTGACCCTTCGTCCGCAGTTCCTCATGCCTCATGCCGCCGACGTTCCCGAGATCTCGGTCGTCGTCTTCCGCCGGCCCGATGGCGCCACCGAGTCCTATCGCATCCCGTGGGCCAAGTCCGGCCTTCCGCTTACCTCGGTCGGCCGCTACATCACGCCCGGTCTCAGCGCTTCGCCGAACGCCGCCCGCCGGTCCGCCGTCACTGCCGCCGAACCTTCCGACATCGACGCGCCGGGGGACGAGACACCGGCCTATGTGACGGTCCTCAATCGCCTGCAAAATTGCCGCCTGCCCGATAAAGCGGTCAACGGGTTCGGCGCGCAGGTGCCCGTGTTCGCTGCCTCGCTGCCCTCCAGTTTCGTGCTGCGCCAGGGCAGGTTGAGTAGCGACCCTTTCTTTTCCGGCACCTTCTCCGCCGCTGGACACACCTTCGGGTTCATCCGCATTCCAACCTATTCGCCGCTCAACACCACGACCGCACTCACCGCCTTCGTCAATGAGATCGCCTACTTCCAGGCCAACACCGAAGGTCTCGTAATCGACGAAATGCGCAACCCGGGCGGCACCGTAAGCTACCTCAACGCGATCCTCAGCTATCTGATGCCGACCAAATGGCGCAGCATCCCCTTCGAATTGCGCGCGAGCTCCGAATGGGTGAGAGCGATCTCCAGTTCCCTGGTATCCGCCGCCGCCCAAGGCGCGCCGCAACAGATCCTCGATCTTCTCCAACTCATCAAGGATGAAATCGTCACTGCCAATCGCGCCATGCGCGGACGTACCAAACCGATTCCGCTCGACGATGTCACGATCGATCGCGATCCCGCCACCGATTCCAAAGGCAACATCGTCGCGTACATCAAGCCGATCCTCGTCCTGATCGACGAAATGTCCGCCTCGGCAGCCGATGCCTTCGCGGCCACCATCCAGGACAACGCCCGCGGACCGCTCTTCGGCTGGCGCACCATGGGCGCCGGCGGCAATGTC
>JAOAPT010000103.1 GCA_025463045.1 Candidatus Solibacter sp. | reverse complement strand
ATAGTGATCCGAAAGATGAGACCTTTGGAAAACGACCAGGGCCAGCGTCCAAACGCAAGGCCATGAAGGAGCGACGCCGGAATCGCGAGGAGGAGTAAGAGAACGCTGAATATGAGTGCAAAGCGTGAAAGGTCCGTGAATCGCGAGCGCGTTCGCATATCTATCTGACTCCATATCCGGTGGCTTAGTTCCTATCGCTGCAGGAAGCGGAGAGCGTCGGGGCCGGAAGACATGTTGTTGAACATGATGTAATTCGGGCCGCGCAAACGCGACTGACCGCGCAGTTTTTCGTCGAGTTCGGCGAGGTCTTGGCCGGTGTACCGGTAGCGATAGCTGCCTCTGCCATGCAGCCGCCAATATAACGAGTCGCCGTACGCCGGGTCGGCTTCGAACGGGTCGACGCAGTGGATCAGGCGGTTCTCGGCGCACAATCCGCGCACGAGGTTCGCGGTCCACTCGTCGCCGCGCGGCTCCCACGCGAGCGTACGGTCATCACGCTTGATATCGCGGAAGAAGGTCGACAGATTGCGAATGTTCTCGCGAGTCGGCAGAAAAGATTTCGGGCACTGGAATACGATTACGTGCGCGTCGAGGATGCCGGCAATTTCGCGGGTGCGCTCCCAGGCGAGGGCTACCTGCTCGGTCGGGCGAAAGCTGCCGTAGAGATCGCTTTCGCTTTCGCCGACCGGCGATTTCAATTTGCGATAGGTGGGGCTCGAGGGCGTGTGGGTGATCAGTTGCCAGGCCTTCATGCAGAAGCGGAACCCATCCGGCGCGCGCGATTTCCAACGTGCGGCGACCGCGTTGGCCGGCGGCTGGTAGAACGTGGTCTGCAGTTCGATTGCGCGGAAATCCGCGAAATACCGGGCCTGCGCCTCGCTCCATCCGCAACAGCCGACGAAGCACTCGGCTATTCGCACCGCAGTGCCACCGACGGATCCACCCGCGCGGCGCGGCGGGCAGGCGCCATGCACGCCAATAACGCCACGGCCGACAGCAGCGCCGCGACTGCGGCGAATGTTGACGGGTCGGTCGCCGCGACGCCATACAGCAGACCCTGCAACACGCGCGTCAATGCGGCCGCGCCGGCTAACCCAATCGCCAGGCCAGCCGCGGTGAGCCAGGCGCCGCGACTCATCACCTGACGCAGGATGCGGCCCGTGTCCGCGCCCAGTGCCATGCGAATTCCGAACTCGCGTGTGCGCAGCGTTACAAGGTATGCGATCACGCCGTAAATCCCGGCCAGCGCCAGCAGCGTGCCCATGGCGGCGAACAGTCCCACGAGCCACGCGTATAAGCGTGGGTTGGCGAGCGACTCGTCGATCACGTCGCGCATGGTGATTACGCGAAACAACGCCTGGTCCGGGTTGACGCTGCGCATCGCCTCGCGGATTCCGCCCACCAGTGTTTCGGGCCGCCCGGTTCCCCGTACGATCAGCGTCGAGCCAAGCCGCCGGATTTGTGCGAAGTTCTGTGCGACCGGAAAATACATCTCGGGTTTCGGCGAAACGCTTAACGCCGTCTGCCGGACGTCGCCCACCACACCGACGATCGTGCCCCGGTCCGTGACGCGGCCCACGGGATCCTGATTGGCGAAATACATTCGCGCCAGAGCTTCGTTGACCACGATCCGCCTCGGCGCAGTGCCGTCATCGTGCGTTGAAAACTCGCGGCCCCGGCGCAGCGGGATACCCATCGCGCGAAAGTAGCCGGGCGTCACGTAGCGTAATTCCGTTTCGTGGATTTCGGGTTGTCCCGTGATCGTGAAGCCTGCGCCCCAACCGGAGTCCTGAAGCGGCAGCAGCGAGATCATTCCCGCCGCGCGCACTCCGGGAATTTGCGCCACGCGCTCTTCGATCGCCATGGACTCGCGGGCGCCCGAAACCACGACATGCAGGGTGAGCAGGTTCTCCGGATCGAGCCCCGGATTGGTGTGCTGCAGGTTGACAAAGGTTCGCAACAACAAGCCGGCGCCGGCCAGCAGCACGAAGGCAAGGGCGACTTCCACAACCACCAAAGTGTCGCGAAGCGTTGCACCCACGCTGCGGCGCCGGAGTCCGCCGGCCATGCCGCGCGCCGCCGCGATCGCCGGTGCCAGGCCGTAGCCGATTCCCGTGAGCGTGCAAACCGCCAGCAGAAATGCGAAGACTCGCCAGTCCAGCCCGATCTCTTCCGCCCGCGGTATTTGCGATGCGGCGAGTCGGAGGAGCAGGCGGCAGCCTACGGTCCCGAGCACGAGTCCTGTGATGCCGCCGCCGAGCGACAGGAGAAGGCTCTCGGTCAGGAATTGGCGGATCAGGCGCAAGCGGCCCGCTCCCAGTGCGGCTCGAATCGCGATTTCCCGCGCGCGCGATGCGGTGCGGGCCAGCAGGAGATTCGCGACGTTCAAACACGCCACCAGCAGCACCATGCCGACGGCGCCGAGCAGCACCAGCAGGGATTCTCGCGCTGTTCCACTCACTACATCTTTGAGGGGTCTGATGCGCACGATTCGTTGACCTTGGGAGGCCGATGCCATCGCGTTTAGCTCCTGGCGCGCCGCCTCGATCTCAACTCCGGGCTTCAGCCGCGCCACTACCGCATCCAGGCGGCGGCTGGGATGAGTTCTGAGGTCGGCCGGGGGTTCCCACGGAAGCCACAGTCCCTGGGACGAAAAATCATAGGGGAAGCGAAATGTTTCCGGCATCACGCCGATCAGGGTGAACGCTTGTCCATCGAGCGTGATCGTACGGCCGATAGCGGAACGATCGCCGCCCAGGGAATTCTTCCAGAAGCCGTACGATGCCACTGCGACGTTCAGAAAATCGCGCGCGTCGAAGGTTCGTCCGAGCAAAGGACCGACACCGAGTAAGTTGAACATGTCGCGTTCGGCGGTGACGGCCGCCACCTGTTCCGGATGCCCCTTGTTCTGAAAATTCCGCGCGGATTTCGAGTACGTGATGATCCGCTCCAGCAGCCGGCTCTGATTTCGCCACTGATCGAAATCCTGAAACACGACCGGACCGTCGAAGCCAACCCCGGCGTTGCTGCGCGGCTGAGTCTCGAATACCTGCACAAGATTCCGCGGCCCGGCAAAGGGAAGCGGCCGGAGAAGGACGCCGCTTAATACGCTGAAGATCGCGGTGGTAGCGCCGATGCCGATCCCGAGCGTACCAATCGCCGCGATCGCGAAGGCCGGAGCCTTGGCCCAGGTGCGTAGCGCAAACCGGAGATCCTGCATCACGTTTTCGGCCCATCTCATCATGCTGTCCAGACGCCCGTGCGTATTTTACTGTTAACCATCCTTCACGGAGAAAATTGCCCTTAATTCGGGACTGACCGGCGACGGCCGCCCGGAGTGCGCGTCGATCGGGCACCAGATGGTCAGCGCTCTTGCGAGCAGCCCACCATCGGCCGCGCGCAGAATCTCGGTGTGGCGCTCGAACTTGAGGCGCGAGGCGCCGCCGACCCAGGTGCGCGCGATGACATCGTCGCCGAGGTGGGCCGGCAGGCGGTAGTCGATTTCGTGGCGGAGTACGATCCACAATAGCTTCGCCTGGTCGGTTGGCGGCGCGAGGGCACGCCAATGTGCGACGGCCGCCTCCTGCACCCATCGCAGGTAGACGATGTTGTTGACGTGGCCGAGCTCGTCGATGTCGGCGGGCTGCACGTGTATCCGTAACTCGAACGCGGAACTCATGCGTAATCTTCAGTGTCCCTGAAAACCGTTAGAATCAGGGGGACAATGACTTCAGGAAAATGGATCGCCTGCCTGTTCGGGCTGGCCTGTTTGCTCCCAGCGCAAGATAGCAACATCCGGCAGAAGGAAGACGACGACCCTCGGGCGCGCCAGGAGTGGTTCTACGGGCAGCGGGCCTGGCCGCGGAATGCGATCCCGCCGGGAGCGCGGTTAAACGCGATCCGGCAAATTCAACGGATCGACGCGGCGGCGCGAGCGCGGCGGGCGAACCTCTCTCCGGCGGCGGCCGTGGGCTTCAATCCGGCAATCACCAACGATGCGGCCAACTGGACGATGATCGGTCCGCAACCGACCGATGCGGGGTCGACGTACGTGACCGCGGGCCGGGTGAGCGCGATCGCGATCGATCCGCGTGACAACAACGTGGTCTACATCGGCGCGGCGGAGGGTGGGGTCTGGAAGACAACCGACGGCGGCGTGAACTGGAAGCCGCTCACCGACAATCAGCCTTCGCTGGCCACCGGCTCGATCGCGATCGACCCGAATAATCCGGACACGATCTACGTGGGAACGGGTGAGGAGAACTTCTCGGCCGATAGCTATTACGGCGCCGGAATTCTGAAGTCCACCGATGCGGGCGCGACTTGGCGCAACATTGTGGGACCGTTTCTGCGCGACAGGATCGGCTCGATCATCGTGCAACCGAGCAACAGCCAGGTGGTGATTTGCGCCTCGGCATCAGGCGTGTGGCGGTCCACCGATGGCGGCGAGACGTGGACGCCGGTGCTGAGCGGCGCGGCGGCGATCACGGTGGCGTTCGATCCATCGAATGACACGACAGTATATGCCACGCTCGGCGACATCCGCGGCAATTCGCGGAACGGCTTGTACCGCTCGGTGAACGGCGGCGTGACCTGGCAGGGACTGGCGGGAGCGGCGCCCGCCGCATTACCTACGGCAAACGTGGGCCGCATGGAACTGGCGGTATCGAAGGCGGCTCCGGCGACGATGTTTGTGCAGATCTCGGATAGCTCCACGGCGAATTTCGGCGCGCTGTTGGGCATCTACAAGACGACGGACGCGGGGGCGACGTGGAACAAGATGCCGATCTCCGCGTCGTTCATCTCGCAGGTGGGCGCTCAGTTCTGGTACTACAATACGATCCGCGTCTCGCCGGTGAATCCGAACATTGTGTATGCCGGCGGGCTGCAGCTCTTTCGCACGCTCGATGGCGGCAACACGTGGTCGATCGCGGCGCAGGTGGGCCCGAACAACGTAGTGCTCCACGTCGACCATCACGCGCTGGCGTTTACGCCGGACGGGGGCAAGCTGTATATCGGCAATGACGGCGGGATGTACAGCACCACCGATGTCGGCGCGGCGCGGATCAATTGGACGAGTCTGAATAATACGCTGGCGATCACGCAGTTCTATCCCGGGATGACGCTCGACCCGGCGAATCCGCTGAAGGCCGTGGCGGGCGCGCAGGATAACGGCACGCAGCGCTTCGATGGCGATCGCAATTGGAGCAACGTGACGTGCGGCGATGGCGGTTTCGCGGCGATCGACCCGAGCGTTCCGGGGCTTGCGTACGCGGCCTGCCAGCGTATCGAGATACTGCGCACCGCGGCGCTGGACGGTTCGGCGGCCTGGATGCTGGCGCAATACGGGCTCGACGAGACCGATGCCACGCAGTTCATTTCGCCGCTGATCCTGGATGGCGCGAATCCGCAGACGCTGTACTTCGGAACGTATCGCATGTGGCAGTCGACGGACGGCGGGGGCAAGTGGAACGCGATCTCGCCGGACCTGACCGGCGGAAATAAGGGGACGATCAAGACGATCGAGGTGGCGGCCTCGGATTCGAAAACGGTGTATGCGGGCACCAACAACAGCAAGGTGCAGATGACGAACGACGCGCAGCGCGGGGCCGCATCGCGATGGACCGATCGGAGCGCCGGACTGCCGCCTCGTACGATCACCAGGATCGCGGTGGACCCGCTCAATGCCGCGGCGGCGTACGTGACGTTCTCCGGATTTCCGGCCACGTTCGGCACAGTCCCGGACAGCGGCGGTCATGTGTTCCGCACCACCGACAGCGGCGCGACGTGGACGGACATCAGCGGAAATCTTCCGGTGATTCCGGTGAACGACATCGTGGTGGATCCGGATATTCCGCGCACGCTGTACATCGGGACGGATGCCGGAGTGATGGTGACGAACGACGGCGGCGCGACGTGGTCGAGCCTTGGCAACGGATTGCCGGTGGTGGTGGTGCAATCGCTGGTGCTGCATCGCGGATCGCGCGTGCTGCGCGCGGCGACGCACGGGCGCTCTGTTTGGGACATCCTGGTGCCGGCGGGCGCAGCGAGTGTGCAGCCCGCGATTCAGAGCGTGACGCCTTCAGTGCTGGATGCGGGCAGCGGCGCGGCGACGTTGAGACTCACGGGTGCCAACTTTCGCGCGGGGACGTCGATTCGCTGGAACGGGCAGGACCGTGCGACGACGTTCGTGGATGCGGCGCACGTGACGGTGCAGCTACCGGCGGCGGATGTCGCGGCGGTGGGACGCGGGACCTTGACGGCGTTCGATACTTCGGCGGGGCTCTCGAATTCGCTCTCGGTGCCGGTTGGGCCGGCGCCGAAGTTCGTTGCCGAGGGGTTCGTGAGCGCGGCCAATCCGCTGGGGGGCAGCGTGCTGGCGCAGCGCGCGATCGGCTCGATCTACGGAACGAACTTGTCGGGGGCGACGGTGGTGGCGGATCGCGGTGCTCCGCTGCCGGCGATGCTGGGCGGGACGACGTTGACGATAGGAGGGAATATCGTGCCGCTGTTTTTCGTTTCGCCGGGGCAGATTAATTTCCAGGTTCCGTTTCTTTCGGTGACCGGGCCGACGGCGGTGCCGCTGACGATTACGCAGGGCACGCTGAGTTCGACGGTGACGGTGCGCATTCAGCCTGCGGCGCCGGCATTGTTCACGACCAACTCGCAGGGGACGGGGCAGGGAAGCATACTGATTGCGGGGACGGCGTCGGTGGCCGCGCCGGTGGGCGCGTTCCCCGGATCGCGTCCTGTGAGAGCTGGCGAATTTCTCTCGATTTATTGCACGGGGCTGGGCGATGTGACGAATCGTCCCGCGTTGGGGAGCGCATCGCCATCGACGACGCTGTCGCGGACGCTGACTGCTCCGGTGGTGACGATCGGCGGAGTGCCGGCGACGGTGTCGTTCTCCGGACTCGCTCCGGGATTCGTCGGACTGTATCAGGTAAATGTGCAGGTACCGGCAGGCGTGGCTCCGGGCGCGGACGTTCCGGTTGTCCTGACGCTGGCGGGCGCGGCGGCGAATACGGTGACGGTGGCGGTGGAGTAGGCGCCTACTCCTGCCAGACCGCGACGCCTCCTGGGGGGACGGTGCGCGTGCCGATCAGGAGTTGCGTGGTGGGGCGAGCGGGGATCGGCTGCGGGGTCGAAGTGAAATTTGTGGCGACCCAGAAGCCGTCGCGCCAATCGACCAGGAAATCGGGCTTGAGCGACGCGGGTGCGGTGGCGGCGTAGACCTTGCGGAGCAGCGCGAGTTCGAGATCGCCGGTCAGGGTATCGACGCCGATGTAGGTCACGGTCCCTTTGCCGAGTTTGCGCGTGACGGCGGCCGCTTTGCCCGCATAGAACTGGTCGGCATAGGTGGCGAGCGTCGTGGTGCCGGGCTCGGGCTCGAGCACGTCAGCCCACGATCCCCACGTGTGGCGGACGCCATCGGCGGTGACGTGGCCTTCGATGTTGCCGGGCAGCAGATCGTAGATCGGGATGCGCGCGCCTATTAAAGGATAGATCTGCTGCGCCCATAGAGTTTCGGGAAAATGGCCGCGGCGGTCTTTCTGGCCGGTGCGCGCGGTGAGGACGAGGTGTCCGCCGTTCCGGGCGTACGCGGTCCACTTCGCGATCAGAGCGGCGTCGGCGAGTTGGTAAGCGGGCGCGACGACGAAGGGGTACTGCGACAGGTCGCGGTCCTCGGTGACCACGTCGACGGGCGCCATCATGCTCTTTAAGGCGCGGTAATACTTCATCCAATGCGCTTGCGTGTCCCAGCGGGTGGTCTGTTTGTGGATCTCGATGTCCCAGCGGTTATCGAAATTGATCAGGAAGGCCGTGCGGCGTTTGGCATGGGCGGCGGGCTCCTTCGCGTCGGGGCGGTATTGCGCGCGGAGCTTGACCATGTCGGCGGCGGCCTCGGAGAACTCGCGTCCGCCGGGCGAGGGCGTGACTCCGTCGGTTTCAACGAGGCCCTTGTGATACTGCTCGTTGCCGAATGCGGGCTGGCGGTAGCGGTAGGTGCAGACGATGCGAGCGCCCGCGCCGAACGCGCGCAGGATCCACATATGAATCGCGCCGGGCTGCGGCCACGGATTGATCGCTCCCCAGTTCACCTGCCCGGGCTGGAGTTCCATGAGGCCGCTAATGCCGTTGATGGGACGCATGAAATCGTGCATGAAACTCTGCACGGCGCCGCTGCCGAGGCGGAAGCCGAGCGGACCGTTTTCGGGGAAGAGGTCGCCGTGGACGGGGTAGTGCGTCCAGGTGAAGAGGTCGAGATCTTTCGTGGAGAGCGTCGGGTCCACATTCGGATACATCGCCATGTAGTTGGTGGTGATCCACTGGCCGGTCGCGCCATTCCGGCGTAGCGTCGTGGCCTGCATGCGGAGGTAATCGGCGGCCTCGCGAGCGAACCAGCGATTGAAATCGAGTTGGGCGTGCGGGTTGGGAAGCGCGGGGTGATCGAGCTGATTGGGAATTTCGATCTGGTCGAAATTCTGGAAGACCATCGACCAGAAGGCGGTGCCCCAATCGGTATTGAAGCGGCCGATGGTGCCGTATTTCTCGCGGAGGAAGGCACGGAATTTGACGGTGGCGGCGGGGGAGTAGGAGAACTCTTTTTCGTAGTGGGAGAGCTCGTTATCGATCTGCCAGCCCCAGACGCGCGGGTCGTGGCCGAAACGATTGGCGAGCGCAGCGTCGATTTTGTTGACGTACTCGCGATAAACGGGCGAACTCCAATCGGCCTGCTGGCGTCCACCGTGATTCATGCGGCGTCCGGCGGCATCGACCATCAGGATCTCGGGATGCTTACGGGTGAGCCAGATGGGCGGGGTCGCGCTGGGTGTGCAAAGGACGACTTTGAGTCCGGCCTGCGACGCGAGGGCGACGTTTTTCTCCAGCCAGTCGAATTGGAAGTTGCCCTCTTCCGGTTCCATGAAGGCCCAAGCGAACTCGCCCATGTGAACGAACTCCATGCCCATCCCTTTCATGTTGGCCATGTCGCGGGCCCATTGCGATTCGGGCCAGGCTTCGGGGTAGTAGTAGACCCCGATGGTCATCATATTGGAGTGCGGAAACCAGTCGGGCGCGGCGACCGCGGCGGGAGGGTGGAGGATGAGGGCGAGCGCGACCAGGGCGCGAACGGACTTCATGGCCTGATTGTGTCACAAGATTTGCGGGCACACTTATCCCGAGAGAGTAAGGTACGCGCGTGTCAAAAAGACGTTGGGGCGACCGGATGTTGCCATCCGGCCGCCAGTGATTTGGCAAAGGCGGTGTTGCCCCCCTCACCTCTGTACCCGATAGCGCGGCAATCAATGCCTATCCGCTCTACGCTATACGCTTCGACTATCGGATGTTTTCGGTTCGAACCGAAGATCGCTCCGCCCCTTTAGCCGGGTTACGGAACGTCAGCACCACCTCAGGTCAACGTATCCTGGCCAGGATAAAACTGTTGGTATTGCGCCGTGGTCAGCGCAACTC
>JAOAPT010000051.1 GCA_025463045.1 Candidatus Solibacter sp. | reverse complement strand
CTCGCCCGATGGCGTGACGCTGACCGTCAAGAAGTAGCGCGCTACCATTCAGGTGTGGAGCAACAATTCGATCTGGGCTTCGAGCTCTTCCCGGAGAAGCGCGTCTATACCGTCAGCGAACTGAACGGGGCGATCCGCGCCACGCTCGATGGCGAGTTCAACGACATCCGCGTGACGGGCGAGATCTCCGGCCTGAAGCTCGCGGCCAGCGGGCATTACTACTTCACGCTGAAAGAGCGCGATTCGCAGGTGAAAGCGGTGGCCTTCCGCTCCGCGCACCGCTTCTGGAAGTTCAAGCCGCAGGACGGCATCGCGGTGCTGGCGCGCGGGCGCATTGATGTCTATGAGGCGCGCGGCGAATATCAACTCCTGGTCGAACTGCTGGAGCCGCAGGGCTTGGGCGCACTGCAACTGGCCTTCGAGCAGCTCAAGAAAAAACTGGCCGCCGAAGGACTGTTCGCCGCCGAGCGCAAGCGCCCGCTCCCGCGATTTCCGCGCCGCATCGGGATCGTCACCTCGCCGCGCGGTGCGGCAATCGCCGACATGGTGCAGATTCTGACCCGCCGTTTCCCGGGCCTGCACATCCGCCTCTATCCCGCGCTGGTGCAGGGCGAAGGGTCGGTGGAAGAAGTCTGCCGCGGCATCGAGTACTTCAGCCGGACCGGCTGGCCGCACGTGCTGATTGTCGGCCGCGGCGGCGGTTCGCTCGAAGACCTGTGGACTTTCAACACGGAACGCGTGGCGCGCGCCATCGCCGAGTGCAAGGTGCCGGTGATCTCCGCCGTCGGCCACGAGACCGATTTCACGATCGCTGATTTCGTCGCCGACCTGCGCGCCGCCACGCCGTCGGCCGCCGCCGAGTTGGCCGTGTGCACGCGCGACGAGCTGCTCGAGCGGATCGCCGCCGTGCGCGCCAAGGCGACCCAGGGTCTGCGCTACCGGATCGCCATGCTGGAACGGCGCCTGCGCCAGCAGGGGATCGATCGGGCGCTCGGAATCCTGCACCGGCGCGTCGGCCGTAATCTGCAGCGCATCGACGAACAGGAGTTCCGGATGCGGGAGAGAGTCCGCGCGCTTTTGGAAGGACGCGAACGTACGCGGCGTTCGCTGGAAGATCGCCTTCGGAAGTTCGACGTCCGTCCGCGGCTGGCCGCCGACCGCCGCCGCATGGACGCGGCGCACAACGCCACGCTGCAGTTAATGCGCGCGCGCCTGGCGCAGGACCACAACCGCCTCGGTCAACTCTCGGCCAAGCTCTCGCAGCTCAGCCCGCTGCGCGTATTGGAAAGGGGATACGCGATCGTGTCCAATGCGAACGGAATCGTGAAGGATGCCGTCGAGGCGCCCCCGAACTCCGAGATCCGGGTGCGCCTCGCAAGAGGCCGGCTGGAGGCCGTGGTGCTGAAGTCGATACCCCCGGCCTGAGCTATTTACATCGCGTGCAGCGGTTCCCGGTTCGAGCCATTCATGCGGAGCGTGCCGTTGCCCTTCAGGCTTTCGCCGGGTTCGAGCACGATCGTGTGCAGCAGGTCCACAGCGCCCACCAGACCTTCGACCAGATCGTCGGTCTGCAACTGTCCGGCGACGACGGAGGCGATCGAGGTGCGCTGCGCTTTCAGGTTCTGCTCGAGTTCGTGCATGCGCGTGCCGACGTAATCATGCAGCGCGGTGGCGCCCTGGCTCAGGACGTCAACGCCCTCTCTCAGGCCGCTCACGCGTTCATCGATGGCTTCAATGTTCTGCTGCACCTGTTCGACGTGCGCCATGATCCGCTGGCACAAAGTTTCGACGAGAGTGGAGCGCGCCTGCAACGGTGCGAGCTCGGATTCTACCTTGGTGAGCCGCTCGCGGAGTTCGCTGATTGCGTCGCCAGAGGATTGCTGAATATCGACGAGGGTTTTCTCGTGGTTCTGGAGCAGTCCGGCGACCCGGGTTTCGAGCTGCTGCGTCTCCGCGCGGAGCGCCTCGGTCATACTTTGCTGACGCGTGACGACCTCGGCGCGCGGCGCAGTGAAGGCGAGGACCTTGAGCTCGAGCATCACCTTCTGCATCCGCTGGCAGCGCACCGCCGGATCTTTCGCCGTGCAGTTGGCCACCAGATGATCGATGGCGGACGTTCCGGAGGGCGGCGGATCGGAGATGGTCAGTGACAACGCCAGCGCATCGGCGGTGTCTCCAGCGAAGGCGCGGCGGCCGGTCGCCAATTCGTACACGATCGCGCCGAAGGCGAAGATATCGCTGCGGGCGTCGGGTGCGTGACCCTGTAGGATTTCGGGAGCGGTATAGGGCGTGATCGCGGTTCCCGGTTCCCGTTCGCCGGGCACGGCCATGCTCACCTCCATGCGTTCGTCCAAGACGATGATGTTCGCGGGGCTGAGGGCGCCGGACACATTGCCTGAATCATGGATCTGTCGGAGCACGTCGGCCAACATCATGGCATAGCGCACTACGTCCGTCAGGGGGAAAGCGCGGTCGGCAAGCAGGTCATCTAGCGTGAAGGCGCCGCGGGTACCGGTTTCCGTCGAATGGTTCATGAAGATTCCTCGCTGTGTATTTCAGCCATTAGTCAAACAGGAAAGGGATGGAGGAACAAGCCATCTAAAGGATATGGTTCAGTACCAATCGAACTATGTGAGTACCAACCGTACGTTGGGGTTGGATAGTCCTGGAAAAAGACAGGGACGCATAGTTAGCTGGCTTTGTAGCTAAGTTCGATGTCCTCGGCAAAGGCGAGCGGCGCGCGGATCATCATACGGCGCGCGAGCCGGTCTTTCAGGCTGACGATCGTGTCCTTTAGCTGCCGCGAAGCGTCGATCCGGCGGCTCACGTCTTCGAGTTCGACGCGATGTGTCGCGCCGGCGCTCTCGCTCAATGCACTGGACATCGAACCGATCGGGCAGTGGCGGTCTTCCCGAATTGCAGCCTGGTGAATCTGCGGGCCGGTAAAGGCTCTCGCCATTCGGCCCGAAGGATTGGCCGCTGGCTTGAAGCTGATATACCCGGCTGAATTGAAAGATGCCATATCGATCTACTGGGTCCATTATGGGGAGATCTCGAAGAAGGCGAAAGTCCTACTTATGCTATGCACGTAATGGTACTGGCCACCCGAG
>JAOAPT010000027.1 GCA_025463045.1 Candidatus Solibacter sp. | reverse complement strand
GGCTTCGCCGAGGAGGCGGAGGATGACCTGGCGGGCGGACTCAATGGCGCGCTCGCGTTCGCGGACCTTGAGCTGAAGGCCTTCGCGCTGCTGGTTGATCTCCGTCATGCGCTCGCGGGCCTGGGTGATTTGGGCTTCGAGGGCGTCAACGTTCTTCTTGTGGCCGGCGATTTCCTCGTCGAGGGCATCGAGCCGGAGGCCGAGGTCGTGTGAATCCTTCTCGTTCTGGGCGATGCGCTGTTCGATGGCGCCGCTTTCGCGCACCTGGGATTCGAGGCGGCCGCGGGTGCGCTCGGCTTCGACCTGCCGCTCGGCGAGCTGCTTCCGGGCTTCGGTGAGCTGGTACTCGATTTCGTAGCAGGCCATCTGCTGCGTCTCGTGCGCCTTTTCGCGCTCGGCGACCTGCTCGCCGTAGGCCTTCAGTTCGCCGGCGGCATTGTTGAGATCGATGGCGGTCTTGGCGGCGTCGCGCTCGAGCAGGCGGTACTTGCCGGAGAGGACGATGCGGAGGCGGGTATCGAGCTCGACCTTGAGCTCGCCGTAGCGCTTGGCTTTGGATGCCTGGCGCTTGAGGGAATTGACCTGGCGGGTGACTTCCTCGAGGATGTCGTAGACGCGGGCGAGGTTCTGCTTGGCGCCTTCGAGCTTGGCTTCGGCGAGGCGCTTCTTGGTCTTGAAGCGGGTGATTCCGGCGGCTTCCTCAATGACGTTGCGGCGATCCTGCGGCTTGGAGCTGAGGATCTGGCCGATGCGGCCCTGCTCGATAATGGCGTAGCTTTCAGGTCCGAGTCCGGTCCCCATGAAGAGATCCTGGATGTCGCGGAGGCGGGCGGTGTGGCCGTCGATCAGGTATTCGCTTTCGCCGGAGCGATAGAGGCGGCGGGTGATGGTGACTTCGGCATTCTTGGGCGGGTGGCCGCCTTCGACGGGCTGAAGCTTGTGCGCGGCGTTCTCATTATATAGATCGGGATCGACCAGCGTCATGGTGACGTAGGCCATGCCGAGGGGTTTGCGATCGCGGGTCCCGGCGAAGATGACGTCTTCCATGCGGGCGCCGCGTAGGCTCTTGGCGGACTGCTCGCCGAGGACCCAACTGATGGCATCGCTGATGTTACTCTTCCCGCAGCCGTTCGGGCCGACGATGGCGGCGATGCCTTCCCCGTTGAACCGGAGCTCGGTGCGATCGCAAAACGATTTGAAGCCTTGAAGTTCGACGCGTTTCAGTTTCAGCAAAGCATTGACCTCGCTTGGCTCGGGGGAGTTGTAACTATACTAAACGCGCCCGGCGCAAAAGTAAAGCTTCTCCACCACTGCACAGAGTGCCTTTGTTGACGACACCACAAGATCTAGTGTCGCATATCCGCATTATGGTAGTTCCGTCTTCGGGAGTGAGGGCCAATGCGGCGGGCGCTTCTCCAGGAACGCGCGAATCCCTTCCTTGAAGTCTGGTGCGGTAAACAGCTCATTGCGGAATGTTTGCGCGATTGCGCCAGCGTCTTGCGGGTTGGACGCCTTCATTTGTTGGACGAACGACATGCCGGAATGGATGGCGATGGGGGAGAAGCCGGCGACCCGGCGGGCGATTTCGAGGGCGCGGTGGACGGTATCGGGGTGGAGTTCGTGGACGAGGACCATTTCGTGCGCTTCGGCGGAATCGAAGATGCGGCCGGTGAGAGCGAGTTCGAGCGTGCGGCGATCGCCCACGGCGGCGGCGACGGCGCGGTAGATGAGGAAGGGCCAGATGGCGAGGCGGATTTCGGTGAGTCCGAAGGCGGCTTCGGGTCCGGCGACGACGATGTGACAGTTGGCGACGAGTCCGGTGCCGCCGCCGAGAGCGGGTCCGTGGACGGCGGCGACGATCGGGGTGGTGAGGCGGACGCCGACGGTGAAGAGGCGCTCGTGGACGGCGTTGAGTTCAGATGTGGCAATGCCGGATTCGATCTCGGCAAGGTCCATGCCGGCGCAGAAGACGTTGCCGTTGGCGGCGAGGAGGATGGCGCCGATAGCTGGGTCGCGATCGGCGGCTTCGAGGGCGTCGGTGAGCGCGGCGCAGAGGGCGGCGTCGAGGGCGTTGCGTTTGTCGGGACGGTTGAGGGTAAGGCGAAGGACGCGTCCTTCGCGGACGGAATGAAGAAGATCGGTCATTGCACAGGTATGCGGAGGGAACGCGACGCGGAGCTCGTCGGCGTTGATTTGATTATATGCCCACGGGAGGAGAGATGGGGAAAGGGACGTCAACGCCTGGCGGGCGGGTGGGCGCTGTATTGGTTGGTGATTGCGATCTTGCCTTTGTGGGTGGTCACGAGGATGACGGACTGCTTCGGCCAGAGGTAGGGGGCCGTGTCGCCCGGGAGCGATGCCTCCTGAAAATCGACGTCGGCGTGGAAGGCGGAAATTCGAACATTACCCAGGTAACGGAGTTTGGCGGTGGCAGGAAATCCGGCGCTGTCGAAGGTGTAGTGCTGGAAGGTCAGCTTATTCGCTGCGGTGACGGTCAGGCTAAACTGCTCCGCACCGCATGGCTGCTTCGGAAAGAGGTACCGGCCGGGCGGCATAAGCGTAAACGTGGGACATTCGCCGGCGTGGTTGGCAACCAGTATTGGCTCGCCGGGCTGCGAGGGCTGCCGGAGTTCCAGGTTCCCGGAGTTTCAGGTTCGAAGCTCCGTCTTTGTCGGGGGACGGCGCTAGAAAAAGGGCGGCGTAGAAAGCGGCGAGACTCCCGCTCATGCTATCGCGCAGTGCACCGTAATCGAAGAACCCCCGAACTCGCGTGAAGAGAGAACTTGCCGGATTGCTGACTGTATCCGTTGAAGACCATGCGGACCGAGGTTTGAGCCTTTTGCTTCGGCTTACCCTGTTTGTCGGTCACGACGGTGGTCACGGCGACATCCATCGGGATTTCGGTCGAGTCGCGAAAATAGCTCTTGGCGACGGCGATGATTCGATCGATCCTGATATCCTCCGCCCGCACCGCGGGGAGGAGCGCACCGAATAGCACGACGGGCAAAATCAAGCGCTTCATCTTTCGTGAAGAGTATCACGGACGATTACATCTTGTAATCGGGCAGGTGGGTGAACCAAATCTCGAACTGGCCGGCGGGGGCGGAATCGAAGCCGGAGATCCAGATGGCTTTGACGCGCCGAAGCTGGCAGCCCTCGAGTGCGCCGGCGATGGAATTCGCGGTGGTGCTTTCGCCCTGGTGGAAGTAGCGGACGGACGCGACATCGGGGAAGCGGGATACTTTTTCGATCCCCTGGACTGCGTAGCCTTGGGCGGCGAGCAGTTTGCCGCAGGCGTCGGCTTGCGGGCGCTGGGACTCGGCGGTTATGTGGAAGTAGACTCGAGGGGCGGTTGAGCCCTGCGGCTTGCTGGTTTCGCTGCTGAGTTTGCCGCAGACCGCGCTGGCGGCGCCGCGCTGGTCCTTGCAGATGTTACTGACGATAGTCGCGAGCCGGTCGCGCTCTTTTTCGGCGGCGGCTTGGGATTTGACGCGCGCGTCGAACTGAGCTCTTTGGGCGTCCCGCTCGGCGGCAACGGTGGCGGACTGGGCGGCGGCGGCCGCGGTCTGCATGCGCTTCTCGAAAATGTAGACGAGAGACCAGGCGAGAGTGACCACGACGGCGAGGACGGATCCCCAGATCTGGAGCCGGCGGTTGCGGGCCTTGCGTCTTTGCGTATCGACGCTGGCTTTGAGGAATTCGATGGTGGCCGGCGAGGGTTGAAAATCGGGGCGATCGCGCAGGAGCCCCGCGGTCTGCAGGTGGCTGCCCACGTAGAGGTAGTCGTCGCTATGGATTCCGCCCTTTTCGACGATAATCTTCTTCCAGACTTCGGCATCGTGCTCGAGCTGTTCGCAAGCGCGGCGGCCGGCGGCCTCCTCTTCGACCCAGCATTTCAGAGTGTCCCACTGGCGGATGAGGGCTTCGTGCGAGATATCGACGATAGAGCGTTCGGTAGCGGGAGTGGGGGACACGACGAGAAAGCCGGTGTCTTCGCCGGAGAAAGCATCGAGCGCGGGGCGCATCGCGTCGAGCGTTACGCGAGCGACGGGGAGGATGGCGCCGGCGGTGGACTGGCGACGCACCTTGCGATTATCGGGGGTGATTTCGGTGATCGCCTTGAAGACGGCTTCGGCGACGCGGCGGGCGTCGGGCGAGAGGTGGCCGTAGACGGTGTCGGCGTGTTGGGAGAGGCACTTGGCGAAGCCTCCGACGGCGTCATAGTTGGTGGCGCCGAGAGGTTCTCCGGCGACGCGTTCGCGCCACATCAGCTTGAGAGCGTGCTGCAGGACTGGGAGCTGATCGGTGCGGCCATCGAGATCGTTGAGCATGCGGTCGACGAGGGGCGAGACGATTTCGCCGCCGGCCTGGAGGATGGGTTGGACGATCGCTTTGCGCAGCTCGGTGCGGCTCATCTCGGGGACGAGGTAGAGACCTTCGTTGATGGCTTCGGCGAGTCCTCCGTACGCGGCGCAGTAGCCGAGCCATTCGGAACGCATGGTGATGACGATGTAGACAGGGACGGAATCGGAGAGGGCTGCGGTGAGGAGGAGTTTGAGGAAGGCCTTGGCTTCTTCCTGGGCGCGGGCTCCGGCGGAGAGCTCGTCGGCGGATGCGTCGCCGCGGCGGCGGGCGGAGACGGAGCGCTCGTCGGCGCGGCGAACGAATTGGAAGAGCTCCTCGAACTGATCGATCAGGACGAGCAGGCGGCCGTTGGGCGGGAGCTTCGCCTGCCGGGCGACGCCGACGAGGCCGAGCGCACCGGAGCGGAGTTCGTCATCGACGCCGGGCACGTCGGGCAGTTGTTGCTGGAGCGCGGCGACAAGGTTGCTCATCGGGCTATCGGCGGGGCGGGTGGAAACGATTTTCCAATCGCCGCCGAGGTAGCCCTGCTGGAGTGTGGCAAGGACGCCGGCCTTGATGAGCGAGGATTTGCCGCAACCGGAGGGGCCGACGACGGCGATCCAACGGATTTCGCGCAGGCGGTTGAGGACGTCGAAAGTCTGGCGTGCACGGCCGAAGAACCAGGCGGACTCGGAGATTTCGAAGGGCGAGAGTCCGGGAAACGGCTGGTGCTTGCCGAGGCGGGCGGTGGTGGAGAGCGCGTCAACCATTGGATTCTCCGAGCGCGGCCAGGAATTGCTGGACGCGGGCGCAGGGGGTGCCATTTTCGGAGAGGCGGATCTGGACGAGCGAATCGGCGCGGATGCCGAGGGATTGCGCGCCAGGTGGCGGCGATTCGACGGCGGCCAGGGCGCGCGGGCGATCGAGCTGGCGAGAGCAGATGAGCGCGTCGTGCACGATGCCGTCGGCCCAATCGAGCGAGGCGGTGTCGTAGACGACAGCGAATCCATCACAGTTTTCGAGGGTGGCGTGATGGCGGGCGGGCGAGTTGGCGCTATTGTGATCGAGCGACCAGACTTCGTAGAACGCGGTGTCGAAGCAGCCTTCGATTTGGGCGATGGCGGCGGCGGTGCTGGATCCGCGATGGCATACGTAGATGAGCTGGCGGCGTTTGCTGCGCTTGCGCAGAGAAGTGCGGACGGGGTTGGAGGGCGGGACGATGCGGTGATGGAGCGTGGATTTCAGCTCCTCGATATCGGCGTGAAAGAACTCAGCGGCTCCGGCGGCGGCAAACTCGGGCGGGCGGCCGGTGTCGCGAAGGGCTTCGAGCAGGCGCGTGTGGGACTTGCTATCGACATCGCCGATATCGACGGTCTTGGGCAGCCAGACGAGCGGGCGATAGGGCAGCGGCAGGGTGAGCGCAACTTCGAGTGCGAGCTGGCAGGGCGAGCGCTGCCATCCGGGCGGCTTGTCATCGGGCGCGCCGCCGAGGAGGTGGAGCGACAGGCAGCTGCGTTCGAGCGCGGCAGCGATGGCGGCGCGGGCGGCGTCGGGGTCGTCGGGGAGCGGGTCCTCGGGCAAGACACGAATCTGCGCGCCGGTTTCGCGGCAGACCTGCTCGAGATCGCGGACGAGCGCAGTGCGTTCGGCGGCGAGCGCGGAGGTGGCGCCGAGGTAGAGGGTGGGGACGTCATTGCTGAAGATGGGAGCGGGCGCGTTGTGGATCTCGTCGGCGGACGTGTGGGCCTCGCGCTGGGACTTCATTTCAAACAGGACGGCGGAGAGTCCGGCGACAACGCTGCCGAGCTGCCGGAGGAACGCGGAGTCGGTGACGGCGAGCGGAATGATGGGCTGAACGGGATCGCAGAAGGAGACGGATTCATGCTGGCCGCGGATTTCGGCGGGCCACTGATCGCGGGGGACCTGGCCGCGCTGTACGGCCACGATGCGGCTGTAGCGCCCGGCGGCGGCTCCGGTGGGACCGGCGCAGCGATTAAACCAGTCGAGCTCCTCGGCGCAGTAGGGGGAGTTTTTCCAGGAAGGAGAGAAGACGATGAGGAGGACGGCGGAGTTGGAGATCGCGTCGGCGATGGCGCCTTCGAAGCGCTCATTGGCGCGCATCGTGGCGTCGTGCCAGATGGCGACGTCTTTGTGGCCAGTGGCCTGGGCGAGCAGGTTGCGGAGGGACTTAATGAATTGAGTTACCCAACCATCGACATTGCCGATGCACAGGTTATCGACGTGCGAGTAACTGACGAAGACGTCGTACTTCTTCTTTGGATCGACAGGCACGCTACGCCCCCTCTGAGGCTTTGACAGATTATAGTGCAGCCGAGGGGTTGAACGTTACGGCTGAATTTCGCCGGCGAGTCTGGTGAGCGTTTCGGCGAGGGCGAGCGCGGCGTCGCGGTCAAGATCGACGCGGACGGGAAATTCGCCGGTGAGTTTGCCCGTTTCGCAGGCGAGCAGGGTGAGGTGTACGCGCGGGCCCGAGAGCGCGGATTCGGTGATTTCGCCGGAAACGGAATCGAGCTTGAGGACGCGTCCGGAGCAGGTGGGCAGGTCGGGGATCGCCTCGCGCAGGGCCG
>JAOAPT010000007.1 GCA_025463045.1 Candidatus Solibacter sp. | reverse complement strand
CGTGAAGCAGGCGAACTGGGTGGAAGAGTTCAAGGCGTTGTTCTCCAATGAGCCGCACTATTACGTGTTGCAGGAGCCGCTCGGGTCGGGAGGCGTCCCCTTGCTTTATGTGCGGGTCATCCTCTATCCCGCATTCCTGAAGCCGACTCTGACGGCCAGCTTCATGCGGCATGCCAAGGTGGCGGGTTTCTCGGTTGCGGTCGCGGTTTTCCTGACGTTTCTCTTCTCGATGGTTGCCTTTCGCAAACTCGGACGCATCGGACAGATGCTGGATCTCGCGGCGCGCGGCGAATATCAGGCCGAGATATTGCCTCCCGCGAAGATGGCGACCGACGAGCTTTCGATCATGGCATCGAAGGTCAGCCTGCTGGGGCAGCGCTTGCGCGGCGCGCAGTACGAGGTCTCCGACCTGCGCGGCAATATCGATCACCTGCTGCAGGATCTGGAAGACGGCGTGTTCGTTTTCAATCGCGAGTTCCGGCTGGTCTTCGCGTCGGGATCGGTGGAGAAGTTCCTCGGGCGCGATCGCGGCGAACTGCCGGGCCAGCCGCTGGCAGAGGTCTTCCCTCCGGGCACGATGCTCGGCCTCCTGGTTGCGCAGGCGTCTCAAACGGGACGCGCGCTGCGCAATCGGCGCGTGCCGGTGGGAGCCGTGGGCGAGGCGGTAGGCACCGCGGTGGTGCTGCTTTCGGTGGACATACTGGAAAGCGTGCCGGGAGGTCCGGTGGAGGGGAGCGGGATTCTGGTGCGGCTGCGCGACCCCGAGGCGCAGCGCAAGATCAATCGCGAACTGCAGACCGCGGACCGGATGGCGGCGATCAGCCGCATCTCGAGCGGCGTGGCGCATGAGGTGAAGAATCCGCTGAACGCGATGCTGCTGCACGTTGAGGTCGCGCGAGCGAAATTGGCTCACGGCGATACCGATGTCGGGCAGCAAATGGAGATCATCGCGCGCGAGATCCTGCGGCTGGATCGCGTGGTCCGCACGTTCCTCGATTTCACCCGGCCGGTGGAGTTGAAGCTGCAGACGATCTCGATGCGCGATCTGGTCGAGGAGATCGTCGACCTGGCGCGCCCGCAGGCCTCGGCCGCGGGGATCGGCGTGGCAGTCCGCGAGGAGGTCGAAGGAGTGGAGGTGCGGGTCGACCGCGACCTGTTCAAGCAGGCCGTGCTGAATATCGTCGTCAATGGAATGCAGGCGATGCCCGATGGCGGCGAATTGCGCTTCGAGGCGACGGCGGGAAAGCACGGGGCGGAACTGCGCGTCGCCGATACCGGCCTCGGAATCCCCGAGGAATTGCGCGAGAAGATCTTCCGCCTGTACTTCAGTACGAAAAAAGAAGGCTCGGGAATCGGGCTTGCGATGACTTACCGGATCATTCAATTGCACGACGGCACAATCGACTTCACCAGCGAGCCGGGGAAGGGCACTACCTTCCTGATCCGCCTGCCCATCGCGGTGTGACAATTGGATGATGGAGACGAATCAACGCGTGTTGAGGGTGCTGCTTGCCGTCGTTGTACTGGCGCTGGCTGCGTGCACGCCGCGCGGGCCGGCGAAGGCCGCCGCTCCGGTGACGCCCGCCGCGCCCAAGCCCGTGCCTGCGCCGGTTCCGCCTCCCGCGCCGCTCTCGACTCCGCAGACGCGCGTCGAACTGCCCGCACCGCAGCCGCTCGACCCCGCCGCGTTGGACACGGATACGGCGACTCCCGAGCCGCCACTCGTGAAGCCGGCCCCGGCCCGCCGCCCGCCTGCGACGGTCACGGTGACGCCGCCACCCGCGGCACAGCCGGCCGAGCCGCCGAGGCCGACAATCCAAGAGTTGATCCCCCCGCTCGAATTGAAGCGTTTGCAGGACGAGGTGCAGAACCGCCGCAAGGAGGCCGCGCAGATTCTGGAGCAGTTCGGACGGCGCAGGGCGACGCGCGAGCAGCAACTCGCCATCACCAATATCCGCAACTTCCTGACGCTCTCCGACGAAGCCGAGAAGCGAAACGACATACGCCAGGCGGACGCCCTGGCAGAGCGCGCCCAGCTTCTCGCGCGGGACCTACAGAATGGCAAATAACGAGTACGAACAACGGCGGCAAGCCGTTGCCGAGGGGCTTGCCGGTCGCAAGCTGGATGCGCTGCTGGTCTCCTTCAGCCCGAATCTCCGCTACCTTTCGGGCTTCACGGGCAGCAGCGGCGCGCTGTTGATCCTGCCCGGCAAGAGCATTCTCCTTACCGACCCGCGCTATCAGATTCAGGCTCCGCAGGAGTCGACGTGCCAGGTGCGCATCGTCAAAGGGCCGCTGGTGATCGGACTTCTGGCGGCGGTCAAGAAGTTGGGCGTGAAGCGGATCGGGTACGAGCCGGCGCGCATGACGTGCGACTTTTTCGATGCGGTGAAGTCGCAGTTGTCGCTGCGCGCGTCGCTCGAGCCGGTGCACGGCTGGATTGAAGAACTGCGCATGGTGAAGTCGGCGGACGAGCTCGAGCTGATCCGCCGGAGCGTGGACACGAACTCCCGCGCGTTCGAACAAACGATCGCGCGGATTAAGCCGGGGATCAAAGAGCAGGACCTGGCGGCGGAGCTGGAGTACCGGATGCGCCGCCTCGGGGCCGAGAAGCCGGCCTTCGAGACGATCGTCGCGACCGGGGTGCGATCCGCGCTGCCGCACGCGCAGCCGACTGGGGCGCGGCTGACGGCGGGCGATCTGGTGGTGGTCGACATGGGCGCGTTCCAAGGTGGGTATGCGAGCGACATGACGCGCATGCTGTCGGTGGGGCCGCCGAATGCGAAAGTGAAGCGAATGTATCGCGCGGTGCTCGAAGCCCAACTCGCGGCGATCGACGCAGTGCGCGCGGGCGCGAAGACGGCGCGCATCGATAGCGCGGCACGCAAGGTGCTGAAGGGCCACGGTCTGGATAAGGTCTTCATCCACTCGACGGGGCACGGGCTGGGGCTGGAGATCCACGAGCCGCCGCGGTTGGGCAAGCACGACAAGGCACGGCTGCGGGCGGGCATGGCGATCACGATCGAGCCGGGCGCCTACGTCGAAGGCTTCGGCGGAGTGCGCATCGAAGATACCGTTATCGTCACGGAGAAGGGCTGCGAGATTC
Organism: Candidatus Solibacter sp.; assembly: GCA_025463045.1. Lineage (GTDB taxonomy): Bacteria > Acidobacteriota > Terriglobia > Bryobacterales > Bryobacteraceae > Solibacter. The sequence continues at coordinate 7,253 of JAOAPT010000007.1, read as the reverse complement.
TCACGCCGACTTCGAAGGATTTGTACATCGTCTAGCGCGGCTGGCCAGGGTAGAGAGACCAATCCGAGCCGCGACGGTTACGAAGCGGTGGTCGCGTGACCACCGCTCCCTGACGGTCGCGGCTCGGATTGGAGTGCGTTCTTCGAGGGAGTGGGGGTAGCCGAAGAGGGTCACCGCTGCTCACTCACGCGCGCGGTTGGAGCTAGCCCTCGTCTTTGATGGGGGCGAGTTTGGGATCGGTCGTCGCGGCGAGCCAGTCGGAGAGGCGGGCCTCCATATCGGCGCGGGCGGGCGCGAACCTCGGGTCGTCCCAGAGATTCGTCAACTCGTGAGGATCTTCGGTCAGGTGGTACAACTCGCCGTGTTTGGCTTTTGTGTAGTGCACCAGTTTCCATTCGCGGGTGCGCGCCATCTTGATCGTGGGGAACTCGGCGAACACGCAATCTTTGTGGCGTGAGCGCGGGTTCTTCGCGAGGTTGACGAGCGATTGTCCCTGCACGCCAACGGGCGCTTTCACCTCGAGCAGCTCGAGCAGGGTGGGCATCACATCGACCTCCTCGACGAGCGAATCGACCACGGTGCCGGAGGGAAGCCTGCCGGGCGCGCGCATGATGAGAGGGATTTGCACGACGCCGTCGTACATGTACGAGCCCTTGAAGAGCAGGCCGTGATCGCCCAGCATCTCGCCGTGGTCAGCGTTGAAAACGACCACGGTGTGATCGTCGAGGCCGGAGGACTTCAGCTCGTCGAGAATCGTCCCGATGTACTGATCGTTCTCGGTGATCATGCCGTAGTAATAGCTCTTAACGCGATCGAGATCGGCTGGGGTCATGGTGCGCAGGTCGAAGCCGACGCTGTTTTCGAGCGCAGCCTTCTGCTGCGGGGGCTTGTTCGCCATCTCGCCGGTACGGGCGTAGGAGGCGGGGAACTTCGCGCCGGCGTACATGCGATCGAAGGGCGCTGGCGGATTGAAGGGATGGTGCGGGCGCCGGAAGTTGACATGCAGGAAGAAGGGATTCTCGCGGTTCGATTTGACGAACTCGCGCGCGTGGCGCGCGAAGAATGCGGTCTCGTCGAGATCGTCGGTCCAAGGTACGGGTGAGGCTTGGAAGGGACCTTCGGCGGGCGGGAACTTGAGACCCTTGGCGGCGAGGAAGCGGTCGTAGTCTTTGTTGTTGGCGAGCACCTGCTGGAAGCCGCCGGTGTAGGCGCGCGGGGCGAAGGGCATCTCGCCAACGCACGCCGTCCGATAGCCGTTCGCGTTCAGCACCTTCGCCAGCGTGATCTCGGATTCGGGCAGCAGGTAGGAGTTAGTCGGCACGCGGTGGGTATGCGGATAGCGTCCGGTATGCAGGCTGACGCGCGACGGGACGCACTGCGGCGCATGCACGAAGGCGCTGCCGAAGCGAACGCCTTCCGAGGCGAGGCGATCGGTGTGCGGTGTCCGGATCACGGGGTTGCCGGAGCAGCCAAGGCAATCGGCACGATGCTGATCGTTGGTGACGATCAGGAGATTCCACTTGCGCTCGGCAGCGAGCGCAAGTCCGGCGGAGGCGGTGCCGAGAAACGTGCGGCGGGAGAGATTCATGGGTTTGCTTGCTTTCGATACGAAGGCCTGTGTCGGCTGGCAGAAAGTGCAAGCCGGGGGGACGGAAGGCTTGTGTTGACAGGCGACGAAAGACGATCGCTTGTCCCCACCGGTCAAAATGCGAACCTCGCGGCGAACTGGATTTCGCGCATGGGGCGCAGGACGCTGGTGATGCTGGCGACCGTCGCGGGGGTTGAGATGTTCACTGCCGGGTTGGCGTAGTTCGCGTGGTTCATCAGGTTGAAGGCCTCGACGCGGAGCGTCAGGTTCCGCGATTCCTTTCCGAGCGGGAAGACTTTGGCGAGGTTGGCGTCCATGTAATTGGTGCCCGGTCCCACAATGATATTCCTTCCGGCGTTGCCGTAGCGCGCCATGCCGGTCACCGGATCGACGGCGGGGACGATGGCGAACGCCGCGGGGTTGAACCACTGCGCGGGCGTCCTCTGGTCGCGCGGCAGATTGGCCTGGACGCCGTAGACTACATCGGGACGGCTGTTGCTCAGGCCGCCGGAACTGGTGAAGGTCGGGGTCAGGTAGCGTCCGGTCGCGTAGTGCCAGATGCCACCGAGCTTCCAGCCGCCGGCGACAGTTTCGAGCCACGACGGCATTCCGTTGAGGAGCGGCTGGCGGCGGCCGATGGGGAGATCGTAGACGGCGTTGATATTGATGCCGTGACGGCGGACGTAATCGCTGTTGGCGCGATCGCGGCCGAGGTTCTGGACGTCGAGCAGGGCCGACTGCACATTCTGGCCGACATCGTCGATCCCTTTGGCCCACGCCCAATTGCCCTGGAAGAGCATGTGTTTGTAGGCGCGATGGCGGACTTCGAGGTTCATCGCACTGTAAGTGGAATCGCCGTTGGTCTGGCGGAAATTGATCGTGCTGGTGCCGTAGGCGGCGGAGTAGCCGCGCACGATCTGCTTCGTGACGGGATCGATGTAAGCCGCATTGGCATTCACGCTGCGGAAGAGGTGCGTGCCTTTGTTGCCGACATAACCCAGGCTCGCGACGGTCTGCCAGCCGAGGTCGCGCTCCACGGTGAGGTTCCATTGCTGATTGTTGGGCAGCGCGAAATCGCGCTGGATGCCGGCGGGAGAGACGCTGGCCGTGCCGCTGGCGCTGTAGGGATTGTTCAAGGTCAGCGTGGGTACTCCGGCGGCGATGGATTGAGAATACGAGAAAGTTCCGGCGAACGGAGGATTGATGGCGACGGTCTGCAGCAGGTATTGAATCGGGTAGCGGGAATAGAAGATTCCGTAACCGCCGCGCAGCATCGTCTTGTCGGAGAGTCGCCAGGCGAAGCCGGCACGCGGGCCCCAGTTATTGACGCGCGTATCGAGCAGCCGCCGGGGATTGAAGCCGGCCTGCACATCGCTCAACACGGGGAACTTGAAATTGCCATTGGCATCGGTGAGCTTGGCGACCACGGCGGGCAGGTACTGGCTGACGGGCAGTTTGCCATCCCCGTTGGTGGCCACCACGATCGCGCCGGTGTTGATATCGAACATGGCGAGGCGATTGCGGTCTTCGTAGGGATTGAGGAAGAGCTCATAGCGCATGCCGAGGCTCAGGGTGACTTTGGAGGAGATCCGCCAATCGTCCTGCGCGAAGCCGGCCATCTCGGTCTGCTTCAGCAGGACTTTGGGCTTGAGAGGGATCTGCTGGGTGGAAGATGGGACGCCCATCAGAAAATCGGCGAAGGCGTAGCCGGTGGAATTGGCGGAGGTGGCGGAGCCGGAGAAGGAAACCTGGCCGCCAGCGTTGGTCTGCTGCAGGGCGTTGAAGTCGAGCCGGTGGAGTTCGTAGCCGAACTTGAAGGTGTGATTTCCACTCACGCGCGAGATGCTTTCGGAGAGCGTGTAGACATTCTGAATCATGGAGAGCGCAGCTTCGCCGAAGCCGGTGGTGTCGCCGAACTTCAGGTTGGTGGGCGCGCCGATGCCGGAGAAGGAGAGCTGCGGCATAAGGGGAATTATGCCGTTGCCGTTCTGAAATCCCTGGAGTCCGAGCGAGGCGGCGGTGGGAAGATCGCCTGCGGAGTAGGTAGTGACGTCGCCGAACTTCATCGCGCCGATGTGCAATTCGCTGACGGTGCGCGGAGTCAGGATCGAGGTCCAGACGAGAGTGCCGTTCTGGTTGTCGAGCGGCTCGGTGCGGCCGACGCCGGGGGAGGCGAGCAGGTTGGGTATGAAGCCCGAGGTGCGCGACTTCGTATAGCGCACGCCGAGGTTGTTGCCGTGCGGCAGGGCCTGGTCGCCGCGCACCGTGAACTGATTGGCGCTGGTGTCCTGATTGATGTTGTTGACGGCGTTGTTGCCGGTGCCGGGGAGATTCGGGCTGCTCCAGTACGGACGCAGCGCCTGGGCGGTTTTGCTGATGCGCGCGCCGCCGAGGTATTGATCGAGGCGATTGCCCGGAATGTTGGGGCGGCCGCTGATCAGCGGATCGCGGAGCTGAATGTTCTGCGCGAGAAGGGCGGAGAAATCGCCGGTCCACATCGCGTCCAGCGGGACGCTGCCGAAGCGGGTGGCCTGCTGCGATTGGCGATTGCCTTCATAGTTGAAAAAGAAGAACGTCTTGTCGCGGAGGATGGGACCGCCGACAGAGCCGCCGAACTGGTTGCGATCGAAGCTCTTGGAGTTGGTGGTGTTGAACGGATCGCGCGCCTCGAATTGCGTGCCGCGATGATACTCGAACAGGTTGCCGTGGAAGCGATTCGTGCCGCCCTGCGTTACCACGGAAATCTGCGAGCTTCCCTGGCCAAACTCGGCGGGTGCGACGCCGCTGTACACTTTGAACTCACGGATCAGATCGATCGACAAGGGCGCCGCTGACTTGCCCTGGAAGGAATTGTTGTTGGGCGTGCCATCGACCAGATAGGAGTTGCCATAGGTGCGGTTGCCGTTCAGCGCGACGGAGCCGAAATCGGTGTTCGAGCCGGTGTCATTGTCGACGGAGCCGGCGGCGAGGAGGACGAGTTGATTGAAGTCGCGGCCGTTGAGAGGGAGCTCTTCCACCTGCGCGCGTTCGACGGTGGATTGAATGGCCGGCGAATCGGATTGGATGGCGGCGGACTCGGCGGAGACCGAGACGCTCTGCGCCATGGCGCCGACTTCGAGCTTCACGTTGCGCACCATGCTCTCGGAGACCTGGATGGAGACACTCGAAATCTGGAAGGTGTTGAAGCCTTCCTTCTGAATCGTAATGTTGTACGTGCCGGGCGGCAGCGGATACAACACGAATTCGCCGACACCGGAAGTCTTCCCGGCGAGTTTCTGCCCGGTATCCATATTCAGCGCGATCACGGTCGCGCCGGGAACAGCGGCTCCGGAAGCATCGGTAGCGGTGCCGGAGAAGCGTCCCGCGGTGCTCTGCGCAAGCAAGCTAATCGCAGCACAAATCAATAGAGTAAAGCGTCCCAGCATGCGCATAGCATAACTCCGATGATCCGGGATAACGCGGAAATACGCGCAGATTCTCGACAATTTCTCCGGGTTGTAACGGGATCGTTTTTTTGCTGGACTGTTTTAGTGGACTGCGGGGACGTCGGTCGGGCTGCTGGTGTTGATTTCCTGAATCACGCGCCAGGCGCCAGTGGGTTCCTTGCGATAAATGCGAAGGTAACTGCCCTGATCGGTGACGGCCCGTTTGCTGAGCGGGTCGGTCATGGTCATGGTGTAAGTGCCCTGTGCGTAGCCGACCTCTCCGCTGCGCGCGGTGTCGACGCGGGAGGCATCGAAGGTGATGGCGAGATTGCCATCTTCGACCAGCCGCTGGACGATTTCGCGGATCGCCTCGCGGCCGTTTGCAAAAGGAAAGTGCGGTGCCATCCAGATGGCATCCTCGGAGTAGTGAGCGAGAATACGGTCGACATCGCGGATGCTCCAGTTGCGCACCCAAAGAAGTTCGCTTTCCTTGATCGTGCGGATGTCCGCGCCGCGCATGTCGTGTGGTGCGACCGCGGACCGGCAGCCGGTGAAGTACACAGTAAAGGTGAAGCACGCAGTGAGAAGGAGGATTGTGCCCAGGAGTCTAAGCCTTGAATGCGGGGTTTGCACTGATCGGCAGTATACAACGCGCGGCTCCGGAGATACCCGGAGAGAGGGCTATTGACAGAAGGGGTGAGGAAGCGCATATTCATGGTACGGGGCCGGTTTTTTTGAAGCACTGGTCCCTGATCCTCCCGACCGGAGGAGCCACTGATAAGGAGGAAGTGCATAGAACCAGTCCATCAGATAGGCGGCTTCCGGCTTGCTAGTGGGACCGGTCGCGAATCCTGACGCGCTTCGTTGTAGTTCGATGTGGCGCCGCGGTCTTTGTGCCGCATGTCGATTCGCTTCGCGATTCATTGGTTCAAGGAGCCGGTGGCCGCCTTTTTTGTTGCCCGGCGCCGCACCGCGTTACACTAAGTCTTTCTTCTCCCAACCGTGAACGCAGTTGAATTCCAAGGTGTTTCGAAGAGCTACGCGATCTATGACGCTCCGGGCGACCGCCTCAAGGAGCTGCTGACCCTCAACCGACTGAAGCGGCACAAGGATTTCTGGGCGCTGCACGATGTCAGTTTCGAGGTTAAGCGCGGGGAAACCTTCTGCATTGTCGGTGAAAACGGCTCCGGCAAGAGCACGCTCCTGCAGATGGTCGCGGGGATACTGCATCCCTCCAAGGGGACGGTCAACATCCAGGGTCGCGTCTCGGCGCTGCTGGAATTGGGGGCGGGCTTCAATCCCGAATTCAGCGGGCGGGACAACGTTTATCTGAACGGCTCGATCCTGGGACTGACGACGCGGCAGATCGACGAACGCTACAAGGACATCGCGGCGTTCGCGGAGATCGGGGACTTCATCAATCAGCCGGTGAAGACCTACTCGAGCGGGATGGTGGTGCGCCTCGCGTTCGCGGTGGCGATCAACGTCGACCCGGAGATCCTGCTGGTGGACGAGGCGCTGGCGGTAGGCGACATCTACTTCCGTCAGCGCTGCATGCGCAAAGTCCACGAACTGCGGCAGCGCGGGATCACGATTCTCTTCGTGTCGCACGCGGTGAGCGACGTGAAGGCGATCGGAGACCGCGTGATGTGGCTGGATCACGGGCGGATGCTGGACATCGGCGAACCGGACCGGGTGGTATCGAAATACCTGGCCGCGATGACGGAGAAGGACTCGACTTACCTGCAGCGGAAATCGGCCGCGGGTCCGAAGGTGCGGAGCGGCGGCCCGGTGCAGGCGCCGGAGATCGTGGAGACGATCCCGAATATCGATCACCGCTTCGGCGACGGACGCGCGCAGGTGATCGGGATCGCGGTGCTGGACGAGCAGGGACGCGCGGTGCAGATCCTCGAGCCCTCGTCGCGGATTCTGGTGCGGATCAGCGTGCGTGCGAAGAACGAAGTGGCGATGCCGATTGTCGGCTTCATGCTGCGCAATCAACTGGGCATGGATTTTTCAGGGACGAATACGGCGCGCGAAGGCTACGAACTTCCGGCGATGCAGGCGGGCGATGTGACGACGGTGGATTTCTACCTGGAGCTTCCGGAACTTTATCCGGCATCGTTCTCATTTTCGCCGGCGGTGGCGGACGGAACCCTGATGGGCTACGAGATGTGCGACTGGATCGATAACGCGATCGCGCTGCAGATGGGGCGATCGGAGGCTCAGGTTTACGGGTA
>JAOAPT010001027.1 GCA_025463045.1 Candidatus Solibacter sp. | reverse complement strand
CGGCGGAACTCGACGCCGTGGCGGATGCCGCCCGGCACACGGGCGCGCTGGTTCGCGTCGGCTTCAATCATCGCTATCATCGAGCATTTCGCAAAGCGCGCGAGATCTTCGAAAGCGGAGCGCTCGGCGACATGATGTTCATCCGCGGACGCTACGGACACGGCGGACGTCCGGGCTACGATCGCGAATGGCGCGCCGATCGCGCGATCTCGGGCGGCGGCGAACTGATCGATCAGGGCGCGCACCTGATCGATCTTTCGCGCTGGTTCCTCGGCGACTTCCCTTCGGTGCGCGGCAGCGCGCGCACATTCTTCTGGGACATGCCCGTGGAAGACAACGGCTTTCTGCTGCTCGAAACCGCGCGCGGACAGGTCGCCTTCCTGCATGCCAGTTGGACCGAGTGGAAGAATCTCTTCAGCTTCGAAATTTCCGGCCGCGTGGGCAAGCTCGAGATCAGCGGACTCGGCGGCAGCTACGGACCCGAACGCCTCACCTGGTACAAAATGTCCGCTGAAATGGGACCGCCCGAAACCTTCGCCTGGGAGTATCCGATGGCCGACGATTCCTGGCACGCCGAGAACGCCGCGTTCCTCGAGGACATTCGCCTTGGCCGCCAGCCCGACCCGGGAATCGCCGATGCGCAGGCCGCGCTGCGCGTGATCGAAGCGGTCTACCGGCAGTCCACAAACGAGATCCACGCATGATCATCACCCGCACCCCGCTGCGCATTTCCCTGGGAGGCGGCGGCACCGACCTGCCCTCCTACTACCGCGAGCACGGCGGTTTCGTGCTCTCCGCCGCGATCGATAAGTACGTCTACATCACGGTTCACGAAACCTTCCGCGCGGAATACCTCATCAAATATTCAATGACGGAAAACGTCGCGACCATCGACGAGATCAAGCACCCGATTATTCGCGAGGCGCTCCGCATGGTGCCCGTGGCGGCGAAACATCTGGAGATCGTCAGCATGTCCGATATACCCGCCGGCACCGGCCTGGGATCTTCCGGCAGTTTCACGATTGCACTGCTGCGCGCGCTGCACACGTTGAATAAAGACTTCGTGCCGCGCCAGATCCTGGCCGAGCAGGCCTGCCACATCGAAATCGACCTGTTGGGCGAGCCGGTCGGGAAACAGGATCAGTACATCGCGTCCTTCGGCGGCATCACGTCCTTCGAATTCCGCCAGGACGGCGGCGTCGATGTCGTGCCGCTTTCGATTTCGAGCGAGACGCTCTACAACCTCGAAGACAATCTTCTGCTCTTCTTCACGGGCTTTACCCGCTCCGCCTCGGCGATTCTGCAGGAGCAGGACCAGAAAACTCGCGGCGGCGACAGCGGCATGATCGACCACCTGCATCAGATCAAGCAGTTCGGCTATGACATCAAGGAGGCGATCGAGCAAGGCGACCTGCGGCGCTTCGCGGCCATCATGCACGAACATTGGGAGCGGAAGAAATATCGTTCCAAGAGCATGACCAATCCGCAGATCGACGAGTATTACGAGATCGCGCGCGCCAACGGCGCACTCGGCGGCAAACTGATCGGCGCGGGCGGCGGCGGCTTCCTCATGTTTTACACGGAGGACAAGACTCGTCTGCGGCATGCGCTCCGCGAGGTCGGCTTGCGCGAGGTGCGCATGCGCTTCGATTTCGAAGGCACCACCCTGATGGCGCGCTCCTGAATCATGCTGCCGATCGCCATTCTCGCCGGCGGCCTGGCCACGCGCCTGCGGCCGATCACGGAGACGATTCCCAAAGCGCTGATCGAAATCGCGGGCGAGCCGTTTCTCGGGCATCAACTACGACTCCTGCGACGCAACGGCTTCGAGCGCGTGGTACTCTGCGTGGGCCATTTGAGCGAACAGATCCGCGAGTTCGCAGGCGATGGCAGCCGCTTCGGGCTGGAGATCGAATACTCCCCGGACGGGCCGCAGTTGCTGGGCACTGCGGGGGCGGTCCGCCGCGCACTGCCGCTGTTGGGCGACGCGTTCGCCGTGATTTATGGCGACAGCTACCTGCCGTGTGATTATGTGGCGGCGCTCGCTGCGTTCCGCGATTCGGGCAAGCTCGGCTTGATGAGCGTCTACCGCAATCGCGGCCTGTGGGACACGAGCAACGTGGAATTTGCGGACGGACAGATCGTGGCTTACGATAAGGCGAACCGGACGCCCGCGATGCACTATATCGATTACGGGCTCGGCGCGTTCCGCCGGGCAGCATTCGATGGGATGGTCGACGGCCGCGTGTACGACCTTGCCGCGCTGTATCAGGACTTGCTGCGGCGCAGCGAACTGGCGGCCTGGGAATCGCCCGACCGATTTTATGAGATCGGGTCGCTCGAAGGAATTCGCGACCTGACGGAGTTTCTCGCGCAATGACGTTTACCGAGCAGTTTCTGGCCGAGGCCACTGAAATTCTTAAGCAGATCGATGTCTCCGCGGTGGAGCGCGTCGCGGCCAAGCTGGCCGAGTGCCGCGCGCGCGGGGGTCGCCTGTTCATTCTCGGAGTGGGCGGAAGCGCGGCAAATGCTTCGCACGCGGTCAACGATTTCCGCAAGATCTGCGGCTTCGAAGCATACGCGCCCACCGACAACGTCAGCGAACTGACAGCGCGCACCAACGACGAAGGTTGGGCGGGCGTGTTCGATAGCTGGCTCCGCGTCAGCCGTCTGCGCGAGCAGGATGCGCTGCTGGTTTTCTCGGTCGGCGGCGGCAATTTGGAAAATAACGTCAGCCCGAATCTGGTGGCCGCGGTCCGGTACGCGAAGACGGTGGGCGCGACGGTCACCGGCATCGTCGGCCGCGATGGCGGGTACACCGCGCAGGCCGCCGACGCGTGCGTGATCGTGCCGACGGTGAACACGAAGCATGTCACGCCGCACGCGGAGGCGTTCCAGGCGGTGATCTGGCACCTGCTGGTGACCCACCCCTCGCTCAAGCAATCGGAGACCAAGTGGGAATCGGTGAAGTGAGCCCCGCTGCAACCCTCAAGGAGTACCGATGCGCCCGCGCCACCAAAGGTGACAAAGAACAAGCCCCAATTGGAGCCGCGACCGTCATCAGTGGGCGCGGAGCGCTAGTCCGAATGCAGCGCTCCGTTGAAGAACGCATCGCAAACAGAGCCGCGACCGTAAGGGAGCGGTGGTCCTGTTCGGGGACCACCGCTCCCTCACGGTCGCGGCTCCGATTGGGGCTCGATTCTTCATCGCCTTTGGTGGGCCTCAGGCCCATGGGACTCCCAAAAAGAACCCGAAGGAATACATGGCAGGCCCGCAGCAAAACAAGCAGTTGAAGAAGAAGAAGAAAAACGCCCAACTCACGCTTCTGCGGCGCTACTGGTGGCTGCCGTTCGTGCTCGGGGGCGTGGCCATGATCTTCTGGATCGCCACCGGTCCGCGCTGGTCGCGAGCCAAGGTCGCCCTGCCCATCGCCGTGCGCCCAATCGCGGGCTACAACACCAATACCGCCACCGTCCTCCAGGAATACCAGCGTTTCTACGGCAAGCCTTTGAACAATGCGGATGTCGAGCGTCTCTGCAATCAGGCCAACGAACGCGTCGCCGCCAAGGATTACTCCAACGCGCTCGGCATGCTGGAGCAGGTGGCGAAGACCGCTGCCGTGCCGGTGGTGTTCAACAATCTGGGAGTGCTGTACGCGGAAGTCAATGACCGCTCCCGCTCCATCAACGCCTTCCGCGAAGCCCTGGCCCGCGATATGGACTACCAGCCCGTGCGGATCAATCTCGACCGCCTCAAAGACATCATGGCCCTGGGCGCCGAACCGGTGTCCCGCGAAGTCGAATCCAACAACAGCCCGAGGCTTGCCAACATCATCGCGTGCAACAAGCCCGTCGAGGGCGAAATCGCCGCCGCGGTGAACGATGTCGACGTCTTCCGCGTCAACACTCCACCCGCCCCGCGCGACCTCATCACTATCGAAGTCGAGAACCATTCCAAGACTCTGGCGCCGGTCCTGAAGATCTTCGATGCCGACGCGCGCGCCACCGACATGGGCAAGGTCGAGCGCGAACCGGGGGCGTCCATCAAGCTGGTGATCGCGCCGCCGCCCAACTCCGTCTTGTACCTGCAGATCTCCGGGTACGGCAGCAGCGCCGGAGCCTACACGCTGCGGGTCGTCCCGCAAAAGGCCTTCGACGATTTCGAGCCGAACGACGAGATTTTTAACGCGCGCCGTATCACTCTCGGCGCCAAAATCGACGCCAACATCATGGACGATGCGGATACGGATTACTACTCCTTCGTCAGCCCGCGTAACGGCACGGTCAACATCGTGATCACCAACCGCTCCGACACTCTGATTCCGGCCCTCAGCACCTTTTATCCCGACATGCGCTCCAGCGGCTTCGGTCCGGATGTGAAGACCAAGGGCGGCAATCTCCGCCACACTTTGGAAGTGCTCGAAAACCAGATCTACTTCCTGCAGGTCTGGTCGCAGCATGATTCGACCGGCGCCTATTCG
>JAOAPT010001007.1 GCA_025463045.1 Candidatus Solibacter sp. | reverse complement strand
GCCGGTTCGTGCCGCTTTCCCCGGACACGAGGAACAAATCGGGAAGGCCATCATTGTCGTAATCAAAAACAGCAGCACCGCTGCCGGTAGTTTCAATTATGAAACGCTTGGCCTTTTCGCCGCCATTCGGCATGACTGCCGTGAGCCCTGCCGGACGAGCCACGTTGTGAAAAACAGGCAGCCACGCTTCTGATCCGAAAAGGATTCCGAAGGCAGCCACGAACAGCAGGGCCGCGCACAGGAGGCGCCACATCACTGCTTCGGGGGCGTCTGGCCGAGTTTCTTGAGAAATTGGGTAAACTCGCCCTCCGGCGGTTTCTGCAGGCGATCGAGCGTCGCTTTCTCGGCCTTCGCTTTGTTCATGTCTCCGGCATTACGATACGCCACCATCAGTGCGTAATGCGCCGATTCATTGCCGGGCTGCAGTGTGATCGCCCTTTCGAGGAGCGCGATCGCTTCGCTATTTCGTTTGGCATCGGCGTGCACCTTCGCCAGCGCTATAAGGGGTTCGGGAAAAGCGGGCGAGAGTGCAATAGCCCGCTGGAAGTGACGTGTGGCCTCGTCCGACTTCCTCTGCACGTAAGCGATCTGGCCGAGTTGGAATTCGCAGGCTGCATCCTCTGGATTGAGCTTGAGTTCGGCGCCGAACTCCGCGCGGGCCTGTTCCAGTGCCGCGGGGCCTTGCTGCGCCATCAATACCGCGCGGCCGAGACGAAAATGAATATCGGGCGCAGTGGGATTGAGTGCGATCGCTTTCCGGTACTCGGTGATCGCTTCGTCGTATCGACCCTGAACTTCGAAGACCTCGGCGGAGAGCTGATGAACCCGGTACGACGCCGGAGTGCGCTGAAACATGGACAGAGTTGTATCATTGAACGCTTTCATGTGAAACCTGGCCATGCTGTACAGTACATCGGCGTCTTTCGGAAATCGCTGCTCAAGTTTGCGTAGTAAGAAGAGAGCCGCAGGGGCGTCGCCAACCGACTGCCAGCATTTGGCCGCGGCCAGGCCGGCAAGGCGGACCAGAGTGTCATCCGCACGATCGCCCGGCGATGTGAGCACGGGCAGAGCCGATTTGCAGTCGTTGCGCGCAGCCTGCGTGAGCGCCAGGAAGACGCGGGCGTGGACGTCGGCAGGGTCGGTGCGGGCCGCCTGTTGGAGCTTTTCGAGAGCGAGCGAGTAGCGGCCATCATGGAACGCGGCGATGCCTTCGTCGCGTAGAGAAGAGGAAAACGCCGCCGCGACGCAGTAGCACAAGCAGCCGAAGGTTCTAATGGCCTGCATCGTCCACCACGAGATCGAGATTCCCGAAGCGATAATGCGCGCGCCCCTCGTAATACCGGAAGCTGAGCAGCGGTGCGGGACCGGGAGCGACCATCGGGCGGGCTGAGATCCGCTCGGAGGGGGTTTCTCCGAGGGTAACGCAGCGTCCGGAATCGGCCACCGCATCGACCATCGACGGGGTCGCCGCCGAGGCCAGTAGTATGATGCGCAGTAACGTCATAGCTATTTCTCCAGGGCGGCCACTCCCAACCACTCTGCCGTCTTGCCGTGAGCCTGAGCGAGGTCGAACGGCTCATCACCGGCAAGCAGCGGAAAGTCCGCCGGCCCAATCGCAAGTAATTCGTCGAGACCTTCGCGCACGAACAGGCACGCAAGATTCCCGCGATATTCAGCGTACTTGGCGAACTCCTGCCAGACGTACTGGTCGAAGATCTCGAGATCTAAATACGAGCCTTCCAGGTCCGGCGGGGCAGGTGCGGCGCTGGCAGAGTCCTGGTCGGCGTAGATCAGAAGACTGCTGAACGGTTTGAGGTGGCTGCGGAGGCCGAACGACACCAGCGTCACCGCCGGCCGCGCACGCCGCACCGCATTTACCGTGGCCCATTCGACAAAAGTGTTGTTCAGCAGCAGGGTCCCATTGCCCACCAGAAGCGTGGAACGGAGAAACTCGGCGAGAGTGGGATCGCCGGCTACTTCGCTTTCCGCCGGGAGTACTTTGAGTTCTTTCAGCCGCGGACCGAGTGCGGTGGAGCCCCGAATGCGCTCCTTCTCGATCACCTCCTGTACTTCCTTCATGAGCCGCAGACGGTAAGGCTGAAGACGCGCGTAGCTGAGCCGCGTGACCGCCGGATGTCGACTCAGCGCGGATAGCGATTCGCCGGCTTCAATAATCCACGCACCGTACGCCGCAGCGCCTTCCGACGCCGCGTACATATCGGCGAACGAGGGCGAGCCGTTGTCGCGGGAGGCGCCGGTGAGCAGCAGCGGAAGGTAGTCCGCCTGGTTTGAGGGGAGTTCCACCCTGACGCGCTTACCGCGGTTCGCGATACGGGTCCACATACCGGCGGCGGTAGCGGCGAGATCACGCGGCGAGATAACGATCGCGAGGCGCGGACGCCCCTTCCGGGCAGTGTCCGCGTCAAGGATGTGATCAATGCGGGAGAAAGCGAATGCGACTGCTTCGCGCCACCGCGTATAGTGCGGTGAGCGATGGATCAGGCTCACCTGTTGCAAAGTGAACTTGTGCCGCGGCCAGTTCTGGTCTGTGACGCCCATCAGGCGCTCGGCCTCGCGAAGCTGCGCAAACAACTGCTGTACGGAATTGAGATCGCTGTAAGCGAGAAGGGTGAACAGCCGTTCGTAGTAAGTCCGCTCCGCCGGGAAGAGAACGCGCCACTCCTGAATCTGATCGTAGAAGTAAGTGCAGAAGGTGGGCGGAAGGCGTTCGAAAAGGCCGCTATCGATGAGATCCTGAATCGTCTTGGAAACGGCTATTTCCATCGCCTTTCTCTATCCAAGAACCTCCGGGAGAGGTTCGCCGGCCAAGTCGGCCATGCGAAGTTCCAGCAAGGCAGCCGCCGTGGCGCAAATATCGACGTGGCTGATCGGACGATCTGTCTCCCCCGTCGGCAGGCCACCTCCGACCGCCAGCGCCCATACATTGCGGCACGACGGATCGCCGCTGCGATGGTTCAGGAAGCCGTTGGCCGCGTTCATGTCTCCATCGCGGCCGAGTTCGGGAACCACGAGCATGGTTGTCTTGTCCCGATAATGGGGATTCGCCTGCACCTCATCCCAGAGCCGGCCTGTAAGTTCGTCGGTTTTCTGAATGGCGCGCAGATACAGGGAGTATGATCCCCAGTGCGCCACGTCCATATCCCAGAAGTTGACGAGGAGGACCCGAGGAGTGAACTCTCGCATCACCTCGCGCGCGATGAAGTAAGTCAGTTCGTCTCCGGTGCTGGGCTTGCCGGGACCATGAATGTAGTCGATGAGTGCTTTCGTGAGGGTCTCTTGTACCGCAGCGTCCATCTGCTGGCCGGTCTTGAAAATGGTCCACCCGACGCCTTCGTAGTCTTCGGTCAGGAGTCCCTCCAGTTGGCGCTGCACGGTTTCACGGTCAGTGACGCCGGTGCGCGGACGCCTGCGCACTACCTCCTTGATGGCTTCGGTGAGGAGCAATTTGGGAAGAACGACATTCGCACCATACGGCGACCCCACTGAGTTAACACCGCTGGCGCCAATGCGCGCGAAGCCCTTGTTGCTGGCCACGACCCAGGTGTCGATGGGGCCGGCGCCGGTCGCCTTTCGCCAAGTCTCGAAGATTGTCGGGCTGGTCGCGTGCTCAGCACCGAAGTCGTTCACCCATTGCCAATTGCCGGTAATGAGACTCGATGTTGCGTTGAAGTGGGAAAGGATTCCCGAATTCACGCACTTACTGTAGAAGTATCCCCGGGGCCGGATCGCGGCCAGTCGCGGGATGTTGACAAGACCTTCGGGCGCGAAGGTTTCGGCATAACGGCACCCGCCCCCGAAGGTCACGACGATGATGCGCCGACCGGACCGGCTCCTCCGTTTTTCCTGGGCGCGCAATAGACTCCACGGGGGGAGGATGCGGGATGCGATGGTGAGTCCGGCGGCGCGCAAGAACTGTCGCTTGGTCATTTCGAAGAGCCTCCAGGCAATGGCGGAGGCGCGCCGTTCCGTGCCGATGAAAGCTGTTCATGCAGTTCGCGTTCAGCCGCGGCCCTGTCAGCCTGCCC
Source organism: Candidatus Solibacter sp. (assembly GCA_025463045.1). Taxonomy (GTDB): domain Bacteria; phylum Acidobacteriota; class Terriglobia; order Bryobacterales; family Bryobacteraceae; genus Solibacter. Next base: position 2,364 of record JAOAPT010001007.1, on the reverse strand, counting down.
CAGGCGATCGTACATTCGCGCCAGATGATAGTGAGGGGCCGGTTCTCTCGGATTGAGGGCGACGCTGCGCGCCAGTTCCGCGGCGGCCTTCGCAAAATCGCGCTGTTTCGATAGAAGGACTCCGAGTTCGAAATGCGCTTCCCATGAATCCGGGTTAAGGCTGATGGCGCGGCGAAGATACTTTTCAATCACGGCAGAATCGGCGGCGTCGGCAGAGAGGGCTTTGGCCAGGAACAGCGAACCACGATAATCGCCAGGTTGCCTGCGATTCCAGGCGCGGTACTGATCCGTAATCTCGGCAAGCCTGGGGCCGGCCTGATCCAGCATACGACCCAGGAAGAGGTACGGCTGTTCGACGGAGGAATCGAGCCGGATTGTCTTGAGGAACGAATCGATGGCATCGTCGAAGCGCCGCTGGCCGTAACGCGCGACTCCCAAGGCAAGCTGTAGCTGCGCACTCCGCGGATGAACTTTCAGGCCGTGCTCCAGTGCTGACGCGGCCCCCTCGAAGTCATCGCGATGGAGCAGCGCCTGGGCATAGTCGAAGCAGAAACGCTCGTTCTGCCGGTCCGCGGTCCACGCGGCCGCGAGATTGGCGACGCCGTCGTCCGGCTGACCGGCTGCGATCTGAATACGACCCAGAAGATTCAGGTTCGCCGGCGATTCGTTCCGTGCGGCCGCTTGCCGCGCAAAGGAGAGACCGAGTTCGGGTTCGCCCGCGTCTAGCGACAGGACGGCCGCCCGCCCCGCCGCGCCGACATCGGCGTTCCTGCTGACCGCATACGCGCGCTCGAAGAATGCGGCACGCTTCAGGTCAGCTGCTTCGCCGTAGAAGATGGCAAGGAGATGGGCGACCGTGCCGTCGCCGCGTCCGAGCTTTTCCGCCGTTTGGGCTGCCCGCAGAGCTTCCGGCTGCTGGTGCAGACGCCAGTAGGCTTGCGCCAGCGATGCCCAAACGACAGGGTTGCCGGCGTCAGCGCGGGATGCGGCTTCGAGATCCTGGCGTGCGCCGGCCAACCGGTTCTGCTGCAAGGCGACCAGGCCGGAGCGCAACAGCGTTTCGGCCCGGGTCGCATCCACGCCCGCAAGGAGAGGCAGTACGCCGAGCATTACGCCGCTGACAACCCTGACGCCCCGCATCGGTCAGAAACGCAGCCGCAGCGAGAACTGAATGTGACGCTCGGTCCCCGGGTTCGTGCTGGTCACCTGGCCGAAAGTTGCATTCTGCCGGTTGTTGTCGGGCGTGGCGTACTGGGGCGTATTGGCAACGTTAAAGCCTTCAGCCCGGAACTGCACCCTCCAACGTTCCGTGAACGGGAAGTCCTTGAAAAGCGAGAAATCGAGCGCGCGTCCCGGCGGAGCATAGTTCGATTGAAGGCCGAGGTTCCCGCCGGTTAACGGACCCGGCGGCGCGACGGCGGTTATGTCGAACCAGTGGTCAGGGTTTCGGCCATTGGGGGGCGCATCCTGGGGGTTCTTCCCGGGGACCAGGTCCGGCCGGCATGCGTTCCAGACACCCTGACACCCGTTTGATCGGAGCGTAAACGGCGAGCCGGTATGCAGGGACAGGATGCCGTTAGCCTGCCAATCGCCGGCGATGAAGTTGAGAGCGCGGTTCATGTTCGCTCCAATCGACTTGCCCCTCCCGAAGGGCAAAAACCAACTGAACCCGGAAGTGAAGTTATGGCGGAGATCCCAAGCCGCACTCGAGTAGCCGCTCGCGTAGTTCCGTGGGTCGGGGATGCCGAAACCGGTGGAGCCGCTCAACGTTGTCCCGGTATTTGCAAGGGCATGCCCGTAGGAGTACGAGGTTACGAACTGCAACCCCTGGGAGAACCGCTTCTCGAGCCGGGCGGTCAGCGCGTGATAGTTCCCATAACCGAAAGAGGCAGTGCCCGAGATGCTGCTGATATTCGGATACGGCCGCAGGCTGTTGCAGTTGATCGTCGAGTCCGTGGTTCCGAGGTTGGGACAGGCATTTGGATCAGGCTGGAACAGTTGGTGCGACTGATGGTTGCCGAGATATGCGAGTTCCAGGGACATGAACCCCGGCAACTCCCGCTGAATGGCTGCATTCCACTTGTGAACGAGTGAGTTGCGGAAGTTGGTTGCAACGCCGCGGAACTGAATCGGCGCATCCAGCGAAAATACATTAAGAGGGTATCCGCCCGCTACTCCGCCCGCAAAGAACGGGTTCGGCTCAAACTGTCCAACCCCGGCGACGCGGTTCAGGAGTGGTGAGATATTGAACGGCGCCGATTCACCGCGGTTCGGGTTGCCGCCCTGATTCTCCTCGCCGCCGTAGAAGATACCATAGCCAAGGCGAACTACCATTTTCTTCCCAAGCTTGTAGGCGATACCGAT
>JAOAPT010001003.1 GCA_025463045.1 Candidatus Solibacter sp. | reverse complement strand
TATAATCACTGAAGAACTCAAAACAGACATCCGAAAACTGTCACCCATGTTCTCGGATAAAACTGTTACCTATGTTCCCGGCCGGTCAGGATGGGAGTGCGTTCTTCAACGGAGTTCTTCATGGCCCCGTTCGGGGCCACAACAAGGGATGAAAATCTCCGATCGCTTCTTGGCGCGTTATTTTAACGGGAGCGTCATTTTCAGGGGAGCTGTGGCCCTCTGCGCCGACCAACGCTCGCTCGTTACCCAAAGCGCGAGTCACGCTCGTCGCCCGAATCGTCACCAGACGTTACTCAACAACTGCAGCAGTTCCCTGGGCTGATACGGCTTCCGCAGAAACGCCGCGGGGCGCTCTTCGCCGAGCCGGCTGGTGAACTCGCATTCGTTGTAGCCGCTGCACAGTACAACGCGCGTCTCGGGCCGCAATCTGTGGATCGATTGAAAGACCTCCGCGCCATCGATGCCGGGCATAGTCAGATCGAGCAGCACGGCGTGAATCTCGCCGCAGTGCTCGTGAAACACCCGCAGCGCCTCATTGCCATCGGCGGCGCTCAACACCGTAAGCCCTGCGTCCTCGAGCACGGCGCGCGTCAGCCGGCGGATCGGCTCCTCGTCGTCGACTACCAGGATCGTTCCCGCGCGCGGGAAGGCGGACGTCTCCGCTTCGCGCGTGTCTTGCACCTTCGTCTCCGCGTCCTGCAGGGCGGGGAAGAAGATGCGGACCGTGGTGCCCTGTGACGGAGCGCTGACGACGCGAATGCTCCCGCGATGCGCGCGCGTGATGCCCATCACCGCAGGCAGTCCCAGGCCCCGGCCGGCGAACCGCGTGGTGAAAAAGGGATCGAAGATTCTGCCGACCGTGTCCGCATCCATCCCGGAGCCGGTATCGGCGACCTCGAGATAAACGTACAGGCCGGCGGGCACGGTGTGGCCGGCGTGCAGCGACGAAAGCTCGCCGTTCTCCGCCCACATCAGGCCGGTGCGAATCCAGATTTCGCCGCTGCGATCTTCGAGTGCGTCGGAGGCGTTGCTGGCGAGATTGATCAGCATCTGGCGGACCTGGCTCAGATCGCCCTCGACCATCGGCAGGTCGGGCGCGAGGTCGAGTGTGAGCACGGCCTTCTTCGAGATGACGGATTCCAGCAGGCGCACGGTCTGCTCCACCATGCGCGAGAGATCGACCCGTTCGAGCACGAACTGCCCGCGTCCCGAATACGCCAGCATTTGCTGAGTCAATTCGGCGGCGCTCGACGCGGCGGAGAGCACCTGCTCCAGATAAGTGCCGGCGAGCGAACCGGCAGTCACTTCGGAGTTCGCCAGGGAGGCGTAGCCCATGATGCTGGTCAACAGATTATTGAACTTGTGCGCCACGCCGCCGGCAAGTACGCCCATGCTCTCGAGGCGCCGCGTATGCTGCATCTGCGCTTCGAGTTTGCGATGTTCTTTTTCCGCCAGCCGGCGCTCGTCCATCTCGCGGCGCAGAAAGTCGACGGCGAGCTCGAGTTCCTGGGTGCGCTCGTGGATGCGATGCTCCAGCCCCTCGTGAACTTTGTGCAGCGCCTCCTCCGCGTTCTTGCGGGCGGTGATGTCGATCAGGAAGGAGCGCATGCCGAGGATCTCGCCGTCCGCGCCGCGGCGATATTGTTCGTGGATTTCGAGCACCACACGAGAGCCGTCGGCGCGCGTGAACGAGCGTTCGAAGATGCCGAGCGCCACTTCGGCGGAGAGCTTGCGGGCGACGGCCAGGCGGCTGGTCTCGCGCTCCTCGGGCGTTACAAAACTCCACACAGGCTGGTGGAGAATCTGCTCCGCGGTGAGCGCCAGCAGTCGGCAGAGCGCCGGATTTACCCAGATCACATTGCCCAACCGATCCAGCTCGTGGCAGGCTATGGGCAGATCACGGAGAGCCCTCTCGGTCTCGCCGGAAATTTGGCCTGGAAGGGGTTTAGCCATGCGTTCACTCAATATTGGCAGGATACAGTTTGTTCCGTCAGTGAGCAAACGATAGTTCACGAAAGATGGTTCCGAAAAGATATGGCGGCAGCGGATCGCCCGGTATAATCCGGACATGAGCTTCGGTGGATTGCGGGTATTGGCACTCGAGAGCCGGCGGGCGGCGGAGATCGAACAGTTGATCCGCAGACAGGGCGGCGAACCCTTTGTCGCGCCCTCGATGCGCGAGATCCCGCTCGCCGAAAACGAGGAGGCGTTCGCCTTCGCCGGGCGCTTGATGGCCGGCGAGTTCGACATGGCGATCTTCCTGACCGGTGTGGGAACGCGCCAGTTGAATCGCTTGCTGGCGACGCGCTACCCGGAAGGTGAATTCGCCGCCGCTCTCAAGCGCGTGACGGTGGTGGCGCGAGGGCCCAAGCCCACGGCGGCGCTGCGCGAACTCGGCGTCACGCCCGCGGTCATCGCACCCATGCCGAATACCTGGCGCGAACTGCTGGCATCGATCGAGGGGCGCAGCGAACGGCGGATCGCCGTCCAGGAATACGGCCGACCGAATGAAGAACTGCTCGATGGGTTGCGTGCGCGCGGCGCCGAAGTCACGCGCGTTCGCGTCTACCAGTGGGACCTTCCGGAGGATGTCGCGCCCTTGCGTGAGGCTGCGCGCCGGCTCGCCCAAGGCGCGTTCGACATCGTGCTCTTCACGACGGCCATCCAGATTGCGCACTTGGCTCGCATCGCGCGTGAGGAAGGCGTCGAAGCGGCGATGCTGGAGAATCTGCGCCGCTGCCGCGTCTGCTCCATCGGCCCCACGACCACGGAAGCGCTCGAAGAGTTCGGCGTGCATCCCGCGATGGAGCCGTCGCAGCCTAAGATGGGCTTCTTAGTGAAGGAAGCGGCAGAGTTTGCCGCGCAGTAAACTGTAACCGTGGCAAAGAAACCCTGGCCGGTCATGGTGGCCGAATACACGACGCTCGCCTTCGTTCTGCCGGTCTGCGCTTTCGTGGGCTACATCATCGGCTACCTGATCGATCGGGAGATGGACACTCATTGGGTGTACATCGTCGGTCTGCTGCTGGGGATCGTTGCCGGCTTCGTGCAGCTCATCCGGCAATTGAAGCGGGACACGCGCGATGACGACAACCTCTGACGCGCGCCTGCTTGAACGCGGCATCGAGCGTATCTGGAAGTTGATGTGGATCGTGGCGGGCGGCGGTGCGGCGGCTCTCTTCGTATGGCGCGGGTGGACGTGGAGCGTGGGCTGGCTGATCGGCTCGGCGGTTTCGGCGGTGAATTTCCGCTGGTTGAAACAGCTTACCGAGGCGCTCGGAGAGAGCGATGCCAAGCCCCGTAAAGCGGTCTTTCTCGGAATGCGCTACCTCCTGTTAGGTGGTGGCGCCTATGTTATATTGAAATACTCTCCGATCAGCCTGCCTGCGGCACTTTCAGGCTTGTTTGTGTCGGTGGCGGCAGTCATTATCGAAATCCTTTTCGAACTCGTATATGCACGAAACGGAACTGTGGATCACTAAGCTTTTCAACGACTACCTGGCCGGCGTCGGCAACGCGCTGACCGGCATCGTCGGCATGGCGCCGGAACCCCGTCCCTGGGCCAATTTCATCACCATGCAGTTGCTGGTCGCGCTGATCATCATCGTGCTCTTCGCGATCTTGAAGCCGCGCCTTTCGCCCGACCGTCCCGGCAAACTCCAACACACGTTCGAACTGGTCTACGATTTTCTGCATGAGCAGGCGGAGGAACAGGTCGGCCACGACGGCCACCATTACCTGGCGTTCTTCGGCACGATTTTCATTTTTATTCTGTTCGCGAATTTGATCGGCGTCGTTCCCGGCTTCGAAGCGCCCACCATGGTGCCGTCGGTCCCGGCGGGCTGCGCGATGGCGGCCTTCCTTTATTACAACGCGGTTGGAATTCAGGCCAACGGAATCGGCAAGTACCTCGCGCATTTCGCAGGCCCGATGCCTTTGCTCGCGCCGCTGATGATTCCGATCGAACTGGTCAGTCATCTGGCGCGCCCGCTTTCGCTCACCATCCGTCTCTTCGCCAACATGTATGCCGGCGAGCAGGTGACAATGGTGTTTCTTAAGCTGACCTTCCTGTTTGTTCCCGCGGTTTTCATGGGCCTGCACGTCTTTGTATCTTTCCTGCAGGCATATATCTTTATGCTCCTGACCATGATGTATGTGGCCGGAGCCGTAGCGCACGACCACTAATACCGGCTTTATGCCGCCCTTTCAGTGTGAGCCCGGCTGCAAGAGGATGACGGGGACCACCTCCTGGGGGCGATTTCTTAGGAGAGTAAGAATGACGAAGAAGATGATGATGTTGGTGATCCTGTTGTTGATCGCCAGCCCGATGATGTTCGGCCAGACGCCGCAGAATCAGACCGCCAATGGACACTGGGTGCCGATCAGCGCCGGGTTCTCGATGGCGATCGCCAGCGGCATGTGCGGCCTGGCGCAGGCGAAGGCTGTCGCCGCCGCCGCCGAAGGCATGGCTCGCAATCCGGGAGCCGCCGCCGCGATCCGCTTCGCCCTGCTGTTAGGTCTGGTGCTGATCGAATCGCTGGCGCTCTACACCCTGGTTATTATTTTCGTTAAGGTCGGCTAACCCTCTAGGCTAACTCCGGGGCGCACACAGCTGCGCCCCGGCTCCCTCCTCCCCGTACCATTCCTGTCCGAAGCCTAGTACCTTTACCCCCTGCTACAGAGTCAGTCCTATTGACCTGAATCGTACATACCGCCTAACATTTAGTCACCTAGACTCATGGAACAGCGACGAACACGGCGATTCAAACTCCAGCTGCCACTCTCGATCACCCGCACGGGCGCCGAACGCGTTGCATTTGTGGGCTGTACGCAGAACATCAGCTCCAGCGGTGTGCTGTTCACGGCAGAGCGGGAACCGGATTTGGGCGGACCGATCGAATACATCATCACGCTCAACTATGACGGTTCGCAGTCGGTCAATTTGCGATGCATGGGAAAGGTCCTTCGCGCCGACCGACTGGCGGTCGAAGATCCCGAAGTGAACAGCAATTTTCGAGTTGCCGCCACGCTCGAACGCTACGAGTTCTTCCGCGAGCGCGCCGCGCAGCAGCGATAAGGCGAATCGCAACGACGCGCGACAGAGCGATCGTGCACGCTCATCCTTTGTTGTGCGACCGAACGACTCCGAGCCCATGGGCCTGAAGACGATGCAGAATCGAGCCGTCAATCGGAGCCGCAACCGCCAGGGAGCGCCGAGCGCCTGTCAAGTGACCACCGCTCCGTAACCGTCGCGGCTCTGATTGGCGTCCCTCTTCGGCGACCACCGTCGCTCCTCTGAGGGAGCGTATTCGTCGTGCCGTTTCCACCTCTTCCACCTTCGTGCTAAGGTAGCAAAGAAAAGGCGAAGGCATGAATCTCTCCCTAGGGTTTCCCGATTTTTCCAAGGAATTGGCGGTAGCTCCGCGTGAATCGCTAGACGCAGTCGTCTCCTATTTCCGCGCGGCCCACAAGGAGCCCGATTCGGCGGTGCGCGCGATTCACCATCAGCCGGCCTCGGAGGGCGAGTTTGCCGATATGCCCGCGGCGGTCGATGCGCGCCTGCGCGCCGCACTCGAGATGCGTGGCATCGAACGCCTCTACACCCATCAAGCCGATGCCTTCGATCAGATTCAGGCCGGCAAGCACGTGGTGATCGTGACCCCGACGGCGAGCGGCAAAACGCTGTGTTACAACCTGCCGGTGCTCAACCTTCTGCTCAACGACGACGGCGCGCGCGCCATGTACCTATTCCCCACCAAGGCGCTCGCCGAAGATCAGCTCCATGAGTTTCAGGGCGCGGTCGAACAGATGGGCAGCGAGATCCGCGCCTTCACTTACGATGGCGACACGCCGCAGGACGCGCGCCGCGCGATCCGTTCGCGCGCCAACGTCGTGCTCACCAATCCCGACATGCTGCACAGCGGGATCTTGCCGCATCATACGCGGTGGGCGCGCTACTTCGAAAACCTGCGCTACATCGTCATTGACGAGCTGCACTACTATCGCGGCGTCTACGGCAGTCATCTCGCGAATCTTCTGAGACGACTTCGCCGCATCTGCGAGTTCTATAATTCCAAGCCGCAGTTCATCTGCTGCAGCGCGACCATCGCCAACCCGCGCGAACTCGCCGAGGCGTTGACCGGCGAGCCGTTCGAACTCGTGGAGCGCAACGGCGCGCCGCGCGGCGAAAAGTTTTTCATCTTCTACAATCCGCCGGTGGTGAATCGCCAACTCGGCATCCGCCGCAGCTATATCGCCGAGACGCGCCGCATGGCGCTCAAGTTCATCGAGAACAACCTGCAGACGCTGGTCTTCGCCAACAACCGGCTCGCCACCGAGATCCTCGTCACTTACCTGAAAGACGCCTGCGACAAAGGTCCGATCCCCAGCGACACCGTGCGCGGCTATCGCGGCGGCTATCTCCCGCGCGAGCGCCGCGAGATCGAGCAGAGCCTGCGCGCCGGTAAGATCCGCGCCGTAGTGGCGACTAACGCGCTCGAACTCGGGATCGACATCGGCTCGCTTGACGCGGTAGTGATGGCGGGCTACCCGGGCACGATCGCGTCGAGCTGGCAGCGAGCGGGCCGCGCCGGGCGGCGGCAGACCACATCGGCGGCCGTGATGGTCGCATCGAGCGCGCCGCTCGATCAGTACATCGTCGAGCATCCCGATTATTTCTTCGGACGCTCGCCGGAGCACGCGTACATCAATCCGGAGAATCTCGAGATCTTCCTGGCCCACGTGAAATGCGCGGCCTTCGAACTGCCGCTGCGCGACGACGAAAAGTTCGGGCGTCACGATCTCGCGGAGATCTGCCGCTTCCTCGAGGAGTCGGGATTCCTGCATCATTCCGCGAATGCCTGGCACTGGACGAGCGATACCTATCCCGCCGATGCCACCAGCCTGCGCTCAGTGACCAGCGACAACTTCGTCGTGATCGATATCACGGGCGAGGCGAAGGTGATCGCCGAGGTGTCCTTCCCCACCGCGCTCACCACGCTGCACGAGAAGGCGATCTATCTTCACGAAGCGCGTCAGTTCCACGTCGAGCGTTTCGACTACGACGAGCGCAAGGCCTACGTGAAGAGCGTGGATTGCGATTACTACACCGATGCGATCGACTACACGCAGGTCAAGGTGCTCGAGGAATTCGAGGGCGACGCGTTGAATGGCGCGCGGCGCTTGCACGGCGATGTGCGCGTGACGCGGCAGATCGTCGGTTTCAAGAAGATCAAGTTCTATACCAATGAAAATGTGGGCGCCGGAAAGCTCAATATGCCGGAGCAGGAGATGCACACCACGGCCTTCTGGCTCCACTTCCCCGCCGCGTTCCTCGCGCGTCTTTCTGAGTTCACGCCCACCGAAAAGCAGAGTGGCATTAGTGGGCTGGGCAACGCGCTCCGCACCGTCGCATCGCTCCTATTGATGTGCGATCCGCGCGATCTGGGCGTCGCACTCAGCGAAGAGATCGCCGGCGGCCTGGAAAGCTTCGAGCCTAATCTCTATCTGTACGACAGTTATCCTGGAGGTATCGGACAGAGCGCCCCACTCTATCGCCTCGCCCCGGAACTCCTGCGCCAGACGGACGGCCTGCTGAGCGCGTGCGCCTGCGAGGCGGGCTGCCCATCCTGCGTCGGCCCAACAGGAGAAACCGGCGAACGCGGCAAACTCGTCGCCGCCCGCCTGCTCGCGGAATTGCGTGGCACAGTCGATCGTAGTGTGTCGCCTGTCAATGCCGCAGACTAAACCTGCTCTCTGTTTTATCGGCGTTTATCGGCGGCTAAAGAATTTGCCTTACCGCGACTTCAACTGCTCGGGCAGCACCGCGTATCCCTCAGGCGGAGGATACAGCGAGATCAACAACTCCAACCGCCGCCGCAGATATCGACTCGGCATCTGGCGCGGACCCGTCTCCACATCGATATCGCAGCACGTGCCGTGCAAGTACAACGTCAACGTATCTTCAAACGCCTGCCGTGCATAGTCGCGGAAAAGCTTCGTCTCTTTCCGCACGTTCGTCTGCCGCCGTAGGAGTGCCTGCTTCAGGTGCCAGCTCTTCTCGTCCACTTCGCCGTGAACTTCGGCGCTCAATTCCTCGCGAATCGTGCGGTGGAAGCGCTCCTGCACGCCTTGCGACAGCCGGTCCGCCACGACGGCCGACAGCGCATTATAAAACTGGTAATGGTAATCGGCGACCTCGATATCCTTCACCCCGAGCACGAGCACCGTCATTCCGTCGAGATCCACGCGCGAGCCGGGAAGCTGCCGCGATTCCAACGGGCGTTCGTGCGTCGCACTGTCTCCGCCCTTACCATTGCCCTTCTCCACGTAGGGCGTGAGAATGATACCCATGCGCGGCAGGACGGCGATGATCGCCGGAGAAATCGCCGCGATGGGGTCGTTCAGATACTGCTTCAGATCCTCATCGGCAATCGGCACCGTACAGAAGTAGAAAAACCGCGAGGTCACCGGGGTCATCTCGCCCTTAAAGCGTTTCGCCAGTTCCGCGACCGTCAACTTAGCGAGCTCTGCGTCTGTAGCCATCTCCGTTGTCCGATTGTAGCAAGGCTACACCTTGAACCTGCACAAATTACGACGCAAATGCCGCGCAATGTACACTTGAGGAGAATGCGCAAGATTCTGGTGTCGGCGGGTGAAGCGTCGGGAGATTTGTACGCCTCGCTCGTGGTTCAGGAACTGCGCCGCCTCATGCCGGGAGTCGAGTTTTTCGGCTGTACCGGGCCCCGTTTACGCACCGCCGGAGTGCGCACCGTGGTCGACGCAGCCAGCCTGGCAGTGGTCGGCCTGGTTGAGGTGATCGCTCACATTCCCCGAATCTACGGCGAATTTCGCAAGCTCTTATGCGCCGCCGAGGCAGAGCGGCCCGATCTCGCACTGCTCACCGATTCCCCCGATTTTCACCTCCGCGTCGCGCGAAAACTGCACCGCCAGGGGATCCCGGTGGTCTACCTGGTGGCGCCCCAGGCCTGGGCCTGGCGCAAAGGCCGGGTGAAAGAAATGCGCCGCAATCTCCGCCGGTTGCTCTGCATTTTCCCGTTTGAAGAGGAGTTTTTCACCCGTCATGGTGTGCCCACTACCTATATAGGACACCCTCTCGCCGGATTGGTGCGGCCGGCCCTTACCCGCAACGAGTTTTTTAAGAAACACAGGTTGGCCGCCGAGCGTCCTTTAATATCGATACTCCCGGGCAGCCGCCGTGGGGAGGCAGCGCGCCATATGCCGGCGCTGCTCGATGCGGTGGACCGGATTTACAGGGAACAGGCCGTGAATGTAGTCCTGCCGGCCTCGACCACCACGGGGACCGCGTTTTTCCAGGAGTATATGGGGCAGGAGTGTATCGGGCGGGAGCGGATCGGGCGCTCTCCGATTCGGGTGATTGAAGGGGAAAGTTGGGACGCCATGGCACATTCCGATCTTGCGCTTGCCGCCAGTGGAACTGTGACTGTGGAAGCCGCCCTGCTAGGTACCCCGATGGTGACGTATTACAAAGTGACCGGCCTGAGCTGGTTCATGGGTAAGTTTTTGGTGGATATTCCGTTCTATTCGATGGTCAACCTGATCGCCGGCCGCGCTGTCGTGCCGGAATTGATGCAGGACCAGATGACGGGCGAGAACCTCGCGCGGGAAGCGCTGCGCCTGCTCGGCAGCGGCCGCGAGCGTGAGGAAATGAAGGCCGGGCTGGCCGAGGTCAGGCAGAAGCTCTCCGGCCGTTCCGGGGCTCCGGAGCGGGCCGCGCTGGCGATACAAGAAATTCTGGAAGGACAAGTGACACATGTTTCGTAATCGCACGCTTGCAGCCGTTCTCACCCTGGCATTGAGCGCCTGCGCAGCCTGGTCGCAGGACCGCCGCTCGCGCATCGACGTGGAGCAGTATACGATCGACGCCGAGGTTTCGCCGAACACGCAGTCCCTCTCCGCCAAAGTGAGCGTGCGCTTCATTCCGCTGGACGATAACATCACGTCGGCGGCCTTCGAATTGAACAACGCCCTGAACGTTTCGCGCGTCGTCGATGACAAGGGCAAGCAGATTCCGGCATCGCGCAATCAGCAGGATTTCACCGTGCGGCTGAGCTTCGAACAGCCGCTCGTCAAAGGCCAGCCGGTCACCATCACCTTCTATTACGATGGCAAACTTTCCGGCCAGGAAGACTCGCCGGTGTACGGCATCAAGTTCGCCGCGCTCCACCCGGATTTCGGATTTCTGCTCTATCCCGCGCGCTGGTTTCCGGTGAGCGGCTACACCACCGATCGCTTCTCCACGGACCTGCACGTCACCGTGCCGATGGGCTACACGGTGCTGGGCAGCGGCCTGGATTCCAAAGAGACGGTCGGCGATAAGAACAAATTTCAGGTGAAGTTCGAGCGTCCCTCGTTTCCCGGCAGCATCGCGATCGTGAAGGGCGCGCCGGTGAAATCGTCGAGTGAAGGCGTGTCGACGTCGCTGTACTTCCGCGGTCCCGAGGTCGATATGGCCCAAGCCTACGGCGAACAAATCGGCAAGACAATGGCGTATTTCACGGGGATGTTCGGCCTGCCGCCATACGCGAATCTCACTGTAGTGGAGACCGAGGAAGGCGCGCCGAATGGCTATGCCGCGCCGGGCATGGTATTCCTTGCTCCGCGCGGAATCGGCAAGACTCCGAATACCAAGCTGCTGGCGAATCAGGTGTCGCGCCAGTGGTTCGAAGAACTGGTTTCGCCGGCCACGCGCAATCATTTGTGGTTGACCAACGGCCTCGCCGCGTACAGCGAACTGCTCTGGACCGAGCACGAAAAAGGCCCGGGCGCGATGGAAGCGCAACTCCACGATGTAATGGTGGAATCTCTGACCATCGACACGGTGCCGATGATTCAAGCTGCGCGTCTCGAAGATTATTCGCCTGAGTTGTGGGCGCTCACCGGCGGTAAGGGTGCGACCGTCATCAACATGCTGCGCTATGTGATGGGCGACGAGAATTTCTTCAAGACGCTGAAGGCCTACACGCAGCAGGCCGCGTGGAAGACCACCACCACCGACGATTTCAAGAAGGTCGCGGAGAATGTCAGCGGACAGGATCTCGGCTACTTCTTCATTCAGTGGATCGAATCCAGCGGCGCGCCGGAATTCAAGCTGGAGTACACGATTTTCCGCACGCAAAAGGGCTTCCGCGTGATGGGAAAGATCGCGCAGGATCTGGACACGTTCCGCATGCCGGTCGATCTGAAAATCGAGACCGAAGGCAATCCCGAAGAGAAGCGCGTCGAAGTCGTCGGCACGTCGTCGGAGTTTTCCGTCGATACGTTCGGTAAACCGAAGAGCGTGGTGATCGACCCGAACAATCGTGTGCTGCGCTATAGTCCGCAGGTGCGCGTCGCGGTGGCGATCCGCCGCGGCGAACAATACGCGGAACTCAGCGAATTCGGCGAGGCGTTGAAACAATATCAGAAGGCGCTGGAGACGAGTCGCACGAGTTCGCTGGCCCATTACCGGATTGCCGAGGTGTACTTCCTGCAGAATAACTATCAGCAGGCGGCGAACTCATTCCGCGATGCCCTTGCCGGAGATATCGATCCTAAGTGGACCGAAGTGTGGAGCCACATCAATCTCGGCAAGATCTTCGACATCACCGGGCAGCGCGAGCGCGCGGTGAACGAGTACAATCTCGCGATTCGCACGAAAGACGATACCCAGGGGGCTCAGGAAGAAGCTGGGAAATACCTGAAAACTCCGTACGAGCGTCAGAGGCGGGTCGAGCAGTAGGCGCAAAATTCCTCAACCACGGGGAGCAGAGGAAATCTGTTCCCGCCAATTACCCGTCCTGAACCAGTAATCGGGAGAATTCTGTCCCGTAGTTTCTCGAAATCCGCGCACATCTTTTCCCTCCCAAGCCTGGTAAAACCCCTATTTATTAACCTAACTTGCTGCCTGTCAATAGGTTAAGCTAGATCATCGAATAATTCCTTAGTACTATATCGCCTGCATAAAACTGTGAAAAATGTTGCATTTGCACGTTTATTCACATAAACTGACGGGTGGTTTAGTACCTAGACCCCAGTTAAGGGCAATGTTGATAGAGCTTGAGCGTTTCGGAGGAAACCCAAAACAATGCAGCGTGTGTTCCGATTAGTCCTATTTTTGTCCCTTGCGGCAGCTCCGCTGCACGCGTTGGGCATTTACCAGTGCAGTTATAACGCCGGCGCGTTCACCACTGCCGGCTGCTACGGCACGACTGCCTTCGTTTCGACGAACGACTTCCTCGATTGGGGTGCCCCGAATCCTAGCGGTCTTGGTCAGGCATTGCCTTCGAATCACCAGAACGTTCCCTGGACCACCAACACTAATGGCGGCATCGGCGTCGGCATTTCGCAAATCTCCAATCCGAATTCTTCGGATGTGCAACGCGTCGACAATCTGGCTGTGATTCCGAACGGCTCGGGCGGCTGGACGAACGTCGGCATCCCGGTCACGTCGTTCAACGGGCACTTTGACGCTCTTCCGGATGCGACTACGCAGTACAACTCGGTGGCGACTCCCTATTATGGGGATCACTTGATTGGCTTCAGTTCGAGCAACGCCTCGATTCTGCTGACATTCACCCAGCCGATCTACGCCGTCGGTTTCCGAATCAGCGCGCGTTCCAATTCACAGACCACGATCCAGAGTGGGACCGGCGCGGCCGTTCAGGATCTGACAGTCCAGGCCTTTAATACGGCTAACCCCACCATCGCCACGCTGCCGTTTCTCTCTTACGAACTACAGGATCCGGATGGTTTCGGCACCTGCAGTGGCCTGACGCCCACCGGGCCTCGCGCACCGAATCCGGTGCCCTGCAACGACGCGCCTTACATCGGCATCGATTCGACTAACTCGATGTTCACTTCAACCCCGCTCCAGGCACTTCCGGGCAGCCCCTGGATTTCGTCGATCCTGATCAGTTCGACCGACCCGGTCGGGTTTTACATCGACGAACTGTTTATCCAAAACGCGGGTGTGAGTACTGATACTCCCGAGCCCGCAACTCCGCTCCTGATCGGCAGCGGCCTGGCAATCGCCGCACTTCTATTCAAGAAGCGCCGCTCTTAAATTAAGTACCAAAAAAGGAAACAATAATCGCCTGAGCCGCCTCTACGGCACGGGCTTTTATTGTGCATATCTAACAGCTTAGCGCTTACCAGCACTAGAGTACTGTGGGTGCTTGAATAGTGAAAAAAATTGCCTTAACTTTGTTGACTTTGTACCTAAACTCACTTGAATATAGGTAGAACCATAATTAGTAGTACGTTTTGTTGAATCCGGAGGCACGTGTGAGACGTAACTTGAAATTTCTGTCGGTACCAGTAGCTTTCTTAGCAGTTCTTCTGCTAATTCGTGCGCAATTTGTCAGCGCACCGATAAATGAGTGGACATCAGCCGCTGATATGTCCACCGCCCGAGCCGCGGCATGCTCGGTGCGACTTGCCGACGGAAGAGTAGTTGTCGCAGGTGGAAGGTCTGACGCAGGAATCGTCGCATCGGTCGATATCCTTGGCACAGACGGCACTATCGCCGCGGCGTCTTCCATGTTGGAACCGCGCGCCGATGCAGCCTGCGCACCTCTGTCTAACGGTCAGATTCTCGTCCTTGGAGGCAATGGCGCAAAGGGTGCGCTCGCCTCGGCCGAGCTTTATGACCCGGCGGCCGACCGGTGGACCTCCGCGGGCGACATGGCTGTCGCGCGCAGCGGACACACCGCGACCGTCTCGCCCTGGGGCGCCATTCTGGTTGTGGGCGGCGAACCGACCGGAACTGTTGAAGCGTTCGGCACCAATGGCCGCTTCCAGACGATCGGCAAACTCGCCAAGCCGCGCACCGAATACGCCACCGCGGTCCTCCCCAATCACAAGATCCTGATCTTTGGCGGCGCGAGCGGCAACGCTCCGATCGCCGACGTCGAAGTCTACGACGCGGACGCGAACACGATCGCCCCGGCCGGCGTGATGATGGCTGCCAGAAAGAGCTTTGCGGCCTCTACCCTGTATGACGGCACGGTGCTGATCTCGGGCGGTCTCGACGCCTCCGGCAACCCGCTCGACTCGACCGAAATTTTCGATATCTCCAAAGGCGCCTCGGTAGCCGGTCCGGCTCTGGCCGAAGCCCGCGCCAATCATCAGTCGTACACGCTGCCCGGCAACGGTAGCGTCATGGTTCTGGGCGGCACCGGCAAGGCCGGCGCGCTCGCCTCCAGCGAAGTTTATACGCCCTGGACGGGTAAGTTCGGTTCCACGCCCAAGATGCACAGCGCGCGCGCCGGCATGTCAGCTTCCCTGCTGCGCCGCGGCGGTATGTTGGTCGCCGGCGGAAAGACCGAAGGTGGATATGTCTCCGGCGTCGAGCGTTATCGCTTCGCCACCGTCGAAACCGGCAAGCTGGACTATGCCCCTGGTGAAACCGCCTCCTTCACCGGTTCCGGCTGGAAGCCCGGCGAGCAGGTTCTCCTCGAAGTCAAATCTTTCCCCTTGGATCAGCACGCTGTGGAATTCACCAGCGTCACCCAGGCCGACAGCACCGGTTCGATCACCGCCGGCGGCTTCCATATCGATAAGAGCCACCTCGGCGTCAACTTCCTGTTGACCGCGAAGGGCAGCCAGTCGCAGGCTTTGACTCTCTTCTCCGACGCGGAAGCGACTAGTATGACGTTGAACCTCACCTCGGGTGTCGGCGTCTATGGCTTGAATGCGCTCGGCGTGGCCGGCCAGGTAACCGGCGTAGCTACCAACCCGGTGAATCAGGGCAACGTGACGATCTTCCTCGACGGCGTTACCTTCGCCGTGGCGGCTCCAAATCCTCTGACCAACGGGTCTTACAGCTACAACTTCGCAGCCACCGATATCCAGCCGGGTCTGCACAACATTTCCGCATCCTTCGGCAATTCGGCCTTCTGGGCAAACACGACGTTTAATCCGGGTACTTCGTACCAGGTGACGGACACTGTGAACGTGACGATCACCTCGCCGAGCCCTGCTGGTTCGGTTTCGCTCGGAACCCTCACCACGTTCACCGCGACGGTGATCGGCGCCAACGGGCTTCCCGCGACCTTCATCAACAGCGGCACGGTAACCTTCAATGCGATCGGCACCGCGCCCGCGCAAGGCTCCCCGTACGTCATCAGCAGTGTCAACGTGATCAACGGCTCCGCGACGGCGAGCACCACGCTTCTGCCGGCCAACGGCAGCTACACCATCACCGCCAGCTACTCGCCTGCCTCTAACTCCGGTTTGAGCGCGTCGAACAGCCCCAACAGCTCCGGATATCAGATCTTCCAGGGTGACTTCACCACCGGACTCTCGGGCTCGGTGAGCGTTACTCCCGCCAGCCCGACGGTCGGTAACACTCTGAACGTCTCGGGTGCGATCAGCGGCAAGCCTGGAATCACGCCGACCGGTTCGGTCAACTTCCGCGTCGATGGCTCCACGTTCGCCAGCAACGTTCCGCTGACCAATGGTGTCGCCAGCGTCAACTATCAGGCAGTCCAGGGCGGCCCGCACTCCTTCACGGTCGATTACTCCGGCGATACCAACTACTTCCTGTTCACCGGCGGTTCCGCAAATTACAGCAACGTTAACAACCCGAAGAGCGTGTTGATCGGCAAGGCCGCCACCACTGTCTCCGCGGTGTCCAACCCGGCCGGCCCCGTGAACTACGGGACCCCGACCAGTCTGAATGCTACCGTCAGCAGCCTGGTCACAGGCGTCGCCATCGGCGGCACTGCGACCTTCCAGGATAACGGTGCCAACATCGCCGGTTGCGTCGCACAGCCTGTCACCAACGGTCTTGCCACTCCTTGTACGCCTTCGCCGGCTCTGCTCCCCGGAGTGCCGCACGTCATCAAGGTTCTCTATCTCGGCGATACCAACTTCGGCGCGTCGGACAACTCGCTCAGCCCCTACAACCTCGTGATCAATCCCGATCCTTCCTCGGTTGTGGTGAGCGCGAGTCCGAGCACGATCAACCTGGGCGGTACGGTGACCTTCACCGCGACCCTCTCGATCAACAACCCCGGCAACGCCGTCTACACGGCGCCTCCGGCAGGCACGATCACCATCTTCGATGGCGTCACCCCTGTCTGCACGATCACGGGCGCTTCCACCACGCACATCTCGGCTGGTGTGGAGCAGGGCACTTGCACGGCGACCTATAACGGATCAACCACGGTGCTCGGCGCCGGATCGCATACCCTTACGGCGAGCTACAACGGCATGACGAACGTGTCGGCCAGTCCCGCAAGCCCCGGTATCAACGTCACCGTGAACTCCAACACGCTGACCTTCGGAGCGCTGACCCCGAGCGCGGCCAGCCCGATCGTCTACAACAACGGCGGCACGCAGCCCAGCCTCAGCATTCCCTTCACGTTGTCCGGTACGGTGACCATCAGCCCGACGGCCAACTTCACCGTTTACGATGGGCTCAGCCCGATCGGTACGGTATCTCCCGCGGCCAGCCCGCTGAGCTTCAACCTGCCTGGCAGCGTCTACCAGACGGTCGGGACCCACGTCCTGAGCGTGAAATATCCTGGCGACGCGAACATCGGCACCGCGACCTCCGCGCAGATCTCGTATGTCGTGAATCGGGCGACGGCGACGATCGGCAGCTTCCTGTTCACCACCAACCCGGCCTTCGGCACCGCGACCGTCTTCAAGGCGACGGTTGCTCCGCCCGCGGGCGCAGGCGCGGCGACCCCAACGGGTTCGCTAACCTTCTCCTACGGCGGGACCGTCCTCGGGTCCTGCTCGCTTCCGGCTTGCAGCAGCACCGGCGTCACCTACTCCGGCACGGCCCTTCCGGTCGGCGCCGATACAATCAAGGTTGACTACAATGGCGATGCCAATTACGGCACCGCGACCGATTCCACGCAGAGTGTGACCGTCGGCAAGAATGCGACCACGGCCACCTTGACGGCGAGCCCGGTCGCCACTGCCGCGTTCGGCAGCAGCGTCACCCTGACGGCCCAATACCTGCCGGCCGCTTCCGGCGCCGGCTTCCCGTCGGGCACCGTCACCTTCTTCGATGGCGCGACCAACCTTGGTTCCGCTCTGTTCAATCCCTCCGGTGTGGCGACCTTCACCACCGCGGCGATGGTCCCCGGTTCCGGTAAGACGCTCAAAGCGACCTGGCCCGGCGATACGAACTTCAATTCGCCCGCCGATCCGACCCTGACCTACGCCGTCACGGCCGGCAACATGACGGTCACCCTGTCGTCTTCGCTGAACCCGGCCAAGATCACGGACACCGTCACCTACAATTTCTCGGTTGTCGGCGGACCGTCTCAGCCGGTTGGCACGGTGGCCCTCACCGATTCCTTCCTCGGCGGCAAGATCACCACCTGCGGCGCTTCGGGCGACATCACTCTGACGCCGGGCTCCGGCAACACCTCCACCGGCACTTGCGTGGTGACGTATGCCGCGGGCTCCACCGGCACGCACAATATTGTTGCGGCCTACACTCCGACCGGTGTGAACGCCGCCAACTGGGCGGCCGCTTCTTCCAGCACGTTGACCGAAAACGTCGGGAAACTGCAGCCCACGTTCAGCCCGATCTCGGTGACCGGCGGCGCTGTGACCAGCAGCTGCCTCCCGAACATCTGCGTCCCCTACGGAACGCAGCTGTCGATCTCGTCCGTCCTCAGCCCGGTGAATCCGACGCCCGCCTACACGGGTGCGTTCAGCTTCACGGATAACGGGGCCACGCTCCCCGGTACGGTCAACTTCAACGCCGCAACCAGCACCGCGAGCATCACCGGCGTCACTCTCGTTGGTGGCAGCCACACGATCAAGACCCTCTTCGCCGGCGACGCGAACTACCTCAGCGCCGATCCGACGATCATCATCACGATCGGACCGATGAGCGGCTCGAACTTCATCACCGCTGGCGGCACATTCTCGATCAACACCAACCCGGTGAATACGACCTACGGTGGTAAGATCCCGGGCGGAACGACGGTCACCATGACGCCGCCTCCGAGTCTCGCGATGCCCACCGGCACCGTCACGCTCAGCGTCGGCGCCGTCACCATTGGCACCTTCCCGTTGAACGCCGGTGTGGCCAGCCTCGGTGGAGCGCAGCTCCCCACGGCCCTGCTGGCGAACCTCCCCGGTTTCCCGCAGACGCTGACCATTACCTATAACGGCGATTCGAACTACAGCTCCGGCAACGCACCTGGCGCCAACCAGATCAACGTGGCCCAGGCGACGCCGGTGATTGCGCTCGGCGCCAGCCCGAACGCGAGCAACTTCGGCCAGGCGGTGACCTTCACCGTGACGGCCGCCCCGACCGCCACCTTCCTCGGCCAGCCGACCGGCTTTATCGACATCTTCGATGCCGACTCCGTGCCCACGAAGTTGACGACGACCCCGATTCAGTTGTCCAACGGCAGCGCAACTTTCCAGATCGCGAGCCTGACGACGGGTTTGCATCACATCACCGCCACCTATAACGGCGACACCAACTTCACCACGCTGACCACCTCGCCGGCCCTGGCGCAGACGGTAAATGCGGCAGGCACCGCAATCACCCTGACGCCTTCGACCACGAATGCGAGCCTGAACTCCTCGGTGATCTACAGCTTCACGGTTTCGGGCGGCTCCGCTCCTCCCTCGGGCAACGTGACCATCACCGATGCCTTTGGCTCCACCGCGGTTTGCGCCAACATTGCGCTGGTCGCCAATCCCGGTCCGCCGGCCAATACATCGAGCGGTCAGTGCACGGTAACTTATAACGGCAACAACACCAACACCGCGCTCGGCGCCGGCACCCACCAACTGACGGCCACCTTCGCCAGCAACAACACCAGCAACTGGGCGAACGTGACCTCCGCGGTCGTCGCCGTCAGCATCGGTAAGGCTCCCACGTCGGTGAGCACGCCGATCAACGTGGGCGGACCCGCGACCATCACCTACGGAACGAACGTTACCTTCCGGACCGTCGTGACGCCGACTTCGGCCAACCCGAATTACGCGATCGGTACCGTTCAGTTCTACGACAACGGTGCGGCAATGGGAGCCCCTGTGACGCCGAGCTCCGCGAATGGACAGGCGGACTTCACGCCCGCTCTCCCGCTCGTCGCCGGCACGCACGCGATCACCGCTCAGTTCATCGGTGACGCCAACTACGCCGCCTCGGTGGCTTCGCCGGTCCTTACCTTCACGGTGAGCAAGGCGACCCCGTCGCCGGTCACCCTGACCAATCCGGCGCCGACCTACATCACTACATATGGCGGCCTGCTGACCACCGGCACCGCGAATGTTCCCCTGGTCGGTTCGGGCGTGATCCCGACCGGCACCGTCACGCTGTCCTCCGGTGGTATCGTCATCGCGACCGGCACGTTGGACGGCAGCGGCAACTTCAAGTTCACGAACGTCCAGATGCCGAGCGCCATTAATCAGGGTGCGGGTCAAAACCTGACCGTCACCTATAGCGGCGATAACAACTACAGCACTGCCACCTTCGTCTCGACCAACGGCCTGACCGTCAACTCCGCCACCAGCACGGCGGTGGTGACTTCGGCGCCGGGCAGCCCCGTAGCCTACGGCCAGAACGTGACCTTCACGGTGACGCTGGCCGGCCCCGGCAATCCCGCCACGGGTACCGTCAGCTTCACGGCGGATGGCGGCGCGATCAACGCGACTTGCACCTCCCCGGCAGCTATCGTCACGGCGAATGTCGCCACCTGCACGGTGGCCGCCACCACGGCGAACCACCTCAGCGCGGGCACGCACATCATCACAGTGACGAGCTTCGCGGAAGCGAATTCGAATCACGTACTCGGCGCCGTCACCGCTCTCAACCCCTTCGTGGTTGGATCGCCGGCGCCGCAGATCGTGATCACGTCCAACGTCAACCCTTCGGCTTACGGCCAGGCGGTCACCTTCACCGCGACGGTCAGCGGTCCGGCCGGCGCTCCGGCCCCGATCGGCCAACTGCAGTTCTTTGACGGCAGCGCCACGATGGGCAGCCTCCAGCCGGTTGCCACCACGGCGGCCAACTCGGTCACCTACACCTTGACCGTTCCCTCGGGCAGCCTGCCGATCCTCACGGGCGGCACGCACGCGATCAGCGCGACCTATATCCCGCTGACTCCGGGCAACGCTCCCGATCCGAATTACAGCCAGGGCTCTTCGCAGACCCAGAATCCTCCTGGCGTCCTGCAGCAGACAGTGAATCGCGCTCCGAGCGTGACCACGAATTACAACGTGCTCGCCGCCGTGACGCCCATCGAATACGGCGAGAGCATCGACATTCGTGTCGACATCACGCCTTCCGGCGCCAACACCGGCGTCCCGACGGGCACCGTGCTCTTCAAGGACAACGGAGTCCAGATCGGCCAGGCGGTCACCATTCAGACGATCGGCCTGGTCCAGCGCGCAACGCTGGTCGGCTACACCGCTCTCGGCGTTGGAACGCACGCGATCACCGCGGAATACCAGGGTGATACGAACTTCCTGCCGAGCACCAACGGACCCAACAGTCTGACGATCGCGATCGATCCGACGAAAACAACGCTGGGGGCATTGCAGGCCAGCCCGACCTTCGGCGCCACCCTCACCCTCAACGCTCAGGTTTGCGGTCTGGCGGCCGGTTCTTCCACGGTCTGCGGCAACACTTTCGCAATCCTGCCGGGTTCGACCATCACATTCCTCGATGGCTCGACCGTCCTGGGCTCCGTGCCCGTCGACGGCACCGGCAGCGCGAGCATCACAGTCAACATGCAGGCCCCGCCGTTTGCGACTCCCGCGGTTGGGACACACTCGATCACCGCGCGGTATGACGGTGATGCCCGCTTCGCCACCAGCACCTCCGCCGCCGGCAGCCTGCCGATCGCGAAGGCCCTGACGACGACGGCGGTGGTTTCGAGCGCCAATCCTTCGGTGACCGGTCAGACGGTTCAGTTCACGGCGACCGTGAACGCGCCTGGCTCCTTCGCCACCGTGGCACCGACCGGGAACGTGACGTTCCTCGATGGCGCGACGGTGATCGGTACGGCCGCCTTGGTTACTAACGGTGGAACGACCAGCGCGGTGCTGACGGTTCCGAGCGGCTCGATCGCCGCCCTGACGATCGGCCAGCACGTGATTGCCGCCCAGTACGCCGGTGACGCGTTCTACTCGCCCAGCAATTCGCCGATCGCGGCTCCGAACGCCCTGGTGCAGACGGTCAATAAGGCCGCCACCACCACAACGCTGCAATCTTCGAGCAACGCCTCCAACGTCGGCCAGCAGATCACGCTGACGGCTGCGGTGACCGTGAACTCTCCTGGTTCCGGCGCGCCGAGCGGTAGCGTTCAGTTCATCAACACCGCTGCTCCGACCCAGCCCACGGTCATCGGCACCTCGCCCCTGATCGCCACGCCTGGTCCGAACAACAGCAACCTCTATACCGCCACTCTGAACCTGGCCACGCTGCCGCAGGGCAACCCGGTCCTGATCGCCGTCTACTCCGGCGACAACAGCTACCTGACAAGCACGTCCTCGCCGCTGACTCAGGCGGTTCAGAAGACGCCGACGAACATCGTCCTGACGACGAGCCTGTCGCCCTCGATCCTCGGCAACCAGGTGACGTTCGCGATCACGGTGACCCCGGTCCTGCCGGGAACCGGAACGCCGACCGGCCAGATCAATATCTATGACGGTACGAATTTGCTGGCGAACGCCACCCTCCAGGGCGGCCAATACCAGTACATTACGTCCTCGCTACCGGTTGGTCAGCATGCCATCGGCGTCGCCTACCTCGGCGATACCAACTTCCAGCCGTTCACGTCCCCGACCATCTCGCAGGTCGTGAACAAGGTCCCGACCACGCTGAACATGACCTCTAACGCGATCACCGCGATCGCCAGCCAGGTGCTCACGTTCACGGCGGTTCTGAGTCCGAACCCGGTCCCCGGCGTGCCGTTTGCCCAGGGTCAGGTCGGCTTCTACGATGGCTCGAATCTGATGGGCGTCGGCAACCTGCAGTCCAACGTTGCGACCCTCAACGTGTCGAACCTCTCGGTGGGCATCCACCAGATCTCTGCGATCTATACCGGCAGCGATCAGTGGGCCGGCGCCACCTCGGGCTTCTACCCGCAGACGGTGACCCTGGCTTCGACCAACGCGGCGATCGTCTCCTCGGCGAATCCGTCGGTCTTCGGACAGCCGGTGACCTTCACGATCAGCGTGACGGTTCCGTTCCCCGGCACTGTCCCGGCGACCGGCCAGGTGCAGCTCTACGATAACAACAACGCCCTCGGTAACCCGATCGACGCCGGCAACGGTGTCTTCACGGCGACCTTCAACAACTTCACGCCTGGAACGCACAGCATCATCGCCAAGTTCCTGGCCAACAACAGCTTCTCCGGTAGCCAGTCCGCCACGCTGCCCCAGGTCGTCAACAAGGCGCCCACGGTGACTACCCTCGCCGCGCTGCCCAACGGGACGACCTCCAGGCAGCAGGTGACGATGACGGCGGTGATCGGCATCCCGACTCCGGGCGCTGGTGCCCTGACCGGAAGCGTGCAGTTCGCCGATACCACCTTTAATAAGGTGCTCGGTACCGCTCAGATCCAGTTGGTCGGCGGTGTCTACACGGCCACGCTGACGACCGATCAGCTGACGCAGTCCGGTTCGCCCCAGATCCTGGTGGCGACCTACTCCGGCGATGCAAACTTCGCCAGCAGTAGTTCTAACCCGCAAGGTCAGAGCGTGTTCGGTACGCAGATCGCCGTCGTCAACGGCGCCGGCTATACCTCGTCGAACTTCGCCGCCGATTCATGGGCGACGGTGTACGGCGACAACCTGGCGAGCACCACGTTGACCGCCGTGACCACTCCGTACCCGACCTCGCTGGCCGGAACCACCGTGAGCCTGACCGATTCCACGGGCACCCAGCGTCTGGCTCCGATCTATTTCGTCTCTCCGGGTCAGGTCAATATCCTGATCCCGAGCAACACCGCCTTCGGCCTGGCCACTGTCACGGTGACCAACCCGAACGGCGCGACGGCATCCTCTGTGATCCTGGTTACCCGCACGGCGCCCGGCCTCTTCACCGCCAACGCCAGCGGCCAGGGTGTGGCTGCCGCGCTCGTCCAGCGCGTCAGGGCCGACAGCTCTCAGACGATTGAGAATGTCGCGACCTTCGATTCGAACGCCAAGGCTTACGTCCCGGTCGTGATCCCGGTCGGTTCCGACAGCCTCTACCTGCAGCTCTACGGCACCGGTATCCGCTACACGCCGGGCCTGAGTAAGGTGACCTGCACGATCAACGGCATCAACGCTCCGGTGTTGTACGCCAGCGCCGCACCGGGCTTCCCTGGTCTCGACCAGGTCAACGTCCAGGTGCCCGCCGGTGTGGCCGGTGCGGGTGTGGTGAATGTGATTGTCACGGTGGATGGCCAGGCGGCCAACACAGTGACTCTTGCTTTCGGCAAGTAAGCACGCAAGAGTAGTTAGGCAAAAGGGGCAGGGCTTCGGCTCTGCCCCTTTTGCTGTTTTGGCCAATGCTGATCTGCCAACTGGTGTGTTTTCAGCGATCGGGTCGGTCAAACTGGCTGGATCGTGGCGAACAGCAGTCCGACCCGCGATGGTTGCGGAGCGTTGGTCGCCCGCTTCGTTGAAGAACGCCCGCGGTCCGAATCGCGCGAC
>JAOAPT010000994.1 GCA_025463045.1 Candidatus Solibacter sp. | reverse complement strand
ATTCCTCTATCGCTTGCTCACATAGCCAGCCAACAACAATGGGATCAGGCCCTTCATCACGTTCCGCTCGGACTGACTCAGGTTCGCCTTTTGACTTTTCGAGTACGCGGACAATAAGAATAAGGGCAGGCGCTCATTGTGGTAGTAGTAGATCACTCGCGCTCCACCCCGCTTCCCTGCTCCTTGCATTGCCCACCGGATTTTTCGAACTCCTCCCGTCCCAGGCATGATCTCACCCGCTTCCGGATTAGTTGCCACGAACGTCACCAGGTCTGATCGTTCAGAATTTGACATCAGCGGTTTCGCACGACGCAAGAATTCCTGCGTTTCCACGACCGTAATCGGAGGGGAGGCCATCTACTTCACTATACGCAGATTGCGCATAGTCAGCAACAGGAAAGGGGATGTCTTACAGGAAGGAACGCGGGGCAGACTCTCGCCCGCCCCGCGCATTTACAGCATTACAGTTGCTCGTAGCAGTTTCGCCCCGGACTGCACTCGAATTCGTCGACGATCTTCCCGTCGGGACCAAGGCAGTTCCAGGTATGCTGGCACCAGAAAGAGCGATCGTTGGAGTGCTGGATCGTCGGATCCCACTCCGCATCGATGAACATGCCCTTCCAGCGCAGCTTCTCGCAGCGGTTCATGCTGACTTTTGTGAGGCCTGGTCTCTCCATGTTTATCCTCCGATCATGCCTTCTGCTTCGCAGCCTCCAGCAGCGCCCGCTTCACCGCGACCCGCGCCAGAGTCACTTTATACGCGTTCTGACTTAGCGGACTCGCCGACGCCACCGCCGCCTTACCCGCAGCCTCGGCCGTATCGGCAGTGATCGCCTTCCCGGTGATCGCCTTCGCCGCTTCGGCCGAATCCCACGGCTTCGCCGCCACGTGCCCGAGCACCACCTTGGCCGATGCCACCGTGTTGCCGCGCATCGTCAGCGTCACGCTCGCCGTCGCCAGAGGCCAGTCGAGCGCCTCCTTCTGCCGCACCTCGTATGTCGCCGACTTCACCGTCGCCGGCGGAATCAGGATCTCCGTGAGGATCTCGTCCGGATGGAGCGCGATCTCACGCGAGGTCTCATTCGCCGGCGATACGAAGAAGCTCGCCGCCGCTACTTCCCTCGGACCCTTCGCCGACACCAATTTGATTTTAGCGCCGAGCGCGATCAGCGCCGGACCCAGGCTCGACGCGCTGACGAAGTATGCCGGCCCGCTGCCGAAGATCGCGTGATACTGATTCGCGCCGTCGGGCACCAGGCTCTTGCCGTCCTTCATCGCCAGCAGGCCGAAGCCCTGCCGGTAATACCAGCAGCGCGGCCGCTGGCAGAGATCGCCGCCCACCGTCCCCATGTGGCGGATCTGCGGGCTCGGAATCGCCGCCGCGGCGTCGCTCAGCGACTTCGCGGAAGCCTTCACATCGGCGTTCTTCGCGAGCTCATCCATCGTCACCAGCGCGCCGATGCGGATTCCGGCGGCCGTCTTCTGGATGCCTTCGAGCTCTTTGATGTTCTTGATATTCACCACGCGCTTGGGCGTGTGAAGGTGGTCCTTCATCAAGCTGATGAGATCGGTGCCGCCGGCCAGCACGTCGGCCTCTCCCCACTTCGCGGAGAGAAGTCCCACCGCTTCCTGAACGGTCGCCGGATTGGCGTATTCGAACGACTGCATTACGCGTTCCTCCCTTCCAGCGCATTGAGCACATGCATCGGCGTCATCGGCATATACGGCACGCGCTTCCCGATGGCGTTGGCGACCGCGTTGCCGACGGCCGCGCAGATGCCGATGGCCGGCGGTTCGCCGAGCCCGATCACGCCGCGCTTATCGTTGACCTCGCGGATATCCATGTGCACCACGATGTCGCCGATATCCTTAATTCCCGCCAGTTTGTAAAACTCCAGATCGGGATTCATCATGCGCCCCGTTGCGTTATCCATGATGCGCTCTTCATACAACGCCGTCGAGATGCCCATAATGATTGCGCCGATGACCTGGCTTTCCGCCAGCTTCGGATTGATCACCAGCCCGCAATCCTGCACCGCGACGAACCGGTTGATCTTCACCAGTCCGGTCTCGATATCGACGCTGACGTCCGCCACCTGCACGCCCGCCGCGCCGCCGCTGAACAGCCCCATCGGATTGCGCGTTTCGTTGACGCCCGTTTCGCTGATCTTGCCCGCGGGCCCGATCTTCTTACAGGCAGCGACCCACGTCATATTCTTCGCGTGATTCGATTTCACGCGAATCTGGCCATCGACCGCTTCCAGTTCCTCAGGCTGCACGCCCAACGCGGGCGCCGCCGCCTCGTACAATTTGCCGAGCGCATTCACGCCGGCCTTGCGCGTCGCAGCCGACACACCGCCGACCGTCGTCGAACCGCCCGAGCTTCCCCCCGGAGGCAGGCTGTTATCGCCGATCACCAGCTTCACCTGGCCCATCTGCAATCCCAGCGTCTCCGCCGCCACTTGCGTCATGATGGTACGCGTGCCGGTGCCCAGATCCTGCGTGCCCATTTCGAGCACCACCGAGCCATCGGAGTTGATCGTCAGCCGCGCCGTGCACCCGTGGCCATTGCCGGCCCACGCGTTCACGCCGATGCCGAGTCCGCGCCGCATCGTGCCCGTTCGCTGGTCGCGCGGCTTCCACAACTTCTTCCATTCGGAAAGCTCGGCCGCCTTCGCGAGTTGGTATTGATACTGCTCCGCGCGCGGCGTGTAGCCGGCGTTCTTGTTGAACACGTCCATCGGATCGCAGCCGGCCTTCGCCGCGAAATCCTCGATCGCCGAACACGTCAGGAACGATGCCTGCTGGTTGTTCGGCGCGCGCCACGCCTGGCTCGGTCCCGCATTCACCGAGATCGACGTGTGATTCAGGCGCGTGTTCGGAATGTTGTTGTACACGTACGGCAGCGGAGGCTGTCCGCCTCCCGCGAAGCCGCCGCTCGCCCACGTGTCGGATTGCCACGCGGTGATCGTGCCGTCCTTCTTCCCGGCGATTTTGATCTTGCCGAACGCGCTCGGACGATTGCCCGCGATGGTCTGCTCCGCGACACGGTCCAGGTAAATCTTGACCGGCCGCCCGCCGGCCTTCTGTGAGAGAATCGCGCCGACTTCGGCCCACGCTCCGGGACTGAATTTGCTGCCGAAGCCGCCGCCGATGTAGTCCATCTTCACCTTGATGTTCGCCGCGGGCACCTTCAAATTCGGCGCCAGCGTATTGGCCCATCCGGTGACGAACTGCGTCGAAGGCCACGCCATCACCTGGTCGCCCTGCCACTGAATCACGCAGCCGTGCGGCTCCAGGCAGGAGTGCGTGATGACGGGAATTCCGTACACGCCATCGGACACCGCTTCCGCTTCCTGGAATGCCTTCTCGGGATCGCCCGTGACCTTCTCGCCCGCGGCCTTACCGCGCGAGCCAGCCTTGCCGAGATCCTGTTCATTCACGAAGTGCGGCATCACTTCGTAATCCACCTTCACCATGCGGATTGCTTCGCGCGCAATCTCCTCGGTGGTCGCGGCGACGGCGGCGATTTCCTTGCCGTGCCACTGCACTTCGGTGCCGGCCGGCGCGATCACATGCACCGCCTGCACGCCCTTCACCTTTTCCGCCGCGCTGGTGTCGATCGACGTGACGCGCGCATGGCCGTGCGGGCACAAAACATACGCCGCGTACAGCATGTCCTTCATCTTCAGATCGGAAGTGTACTTGGCGCGGCCCGATGCCTTCGCCTGCCCATCCAGGCGCTTGAAGGACTTGCCGATGATCTTGCGATCCGCCATCGGCGGCCAGCTATAGTCCGGTGTGTTAGCCATTCTTCGCCCCCTTCATATTCTTGGCGGCCTCGAGCACGGCCTGCCGGATGCCCATGTACGTGCCGCAGCGGCACAAGTTGCCGCCCATGCCGTTCTTCACGTCTTCGAGCGTCGGGTTCGGATGCTCCGCGAGGAATCCCTTCGTCGCCATCACCATGCCCGGCGTGCAGTAGCCGCACTGTTGCGCATCGTGGTTGACGAACGCGGTCGAAATCGGATTGTCGACCGGCAGCCCTTCGATCGTCTCGATCGGCTTGCCCTGCGCGTCGATCGCGAGCACGCTGCACGCGTAGACGCTCTTGCCGGCCATCATCACCGTGCAGGCTCCGCAAGTGCCGCGATCGCAAACCTTCTTCGCGCCCGTGTAATCCAGGTGATTGCGCAAGGCGTCCAGCAGGGTCACGCTCGGCTCTGCGGTGAGGCTGACGGGTTTTCCGTTGATGTTGAGTGTGATGGGAGCGGCGCCGGGACCGGCTACAG
This sequence comes from Candidatus Solibacter sp., assembly GCA_025463045.1. GTDB lineage: Bacteria > Acidobacteriota > Terriglobia > Bryobacterales > Bryobacteraceae > Solibacter. Next base: position 4,122 of record JAOAPT010000994.1, on the reverse strand, counting down.
TGGCGGCGGCCGGCGACGCGATGGCTTCTCTTTCCAGTAGGCCCGCGCCCACAGCGCCGGTACCGATTCCCATACCGCCGAGGAATCCGCGGCGGGAAACGGCGTTCTTGGTTTTAGGGTCTTTCGTTGAACTCACCAGAGACCTTCCTTTCGTGGTGCGCTTTCATATCAGTGCTGTTCGGAATTCGACACAAATATAGCAGAAACAACGGCATGGGTTAAAGGGGAACTCCGTCACACCGGTTTTCCAACGGTCAATACGATACAGCTCGTATATGCCGCAGCCAAAGTATGCAGCGAAACCCAATGCCAACTGTATCTTTTGATCACTGATTGCAAACTTCCTTCGCCGCGTACACACTGAATGAGCAAGGACGATGAACCTCGTGGGACCAGACATCCGTTTCATCCGGCTAGACGACGATCTGTGCGAAGAACTCAACCGGCAAGCCGACGCTCGTCACCGGCGTGTCTCCGACCTCGCCAACGAGTTGATCCGCCTGCAGCTTTGGGGCGTGTCCGAGCCGCTCGCCGCAGAGCCGCCCGCCACGGAATGAGCGCTCACCGCCGGAAGGCAAGCAGCCGACCGTGAGTTGACCTACACTGGGACGTGTTCCGGGAGGTTCCACCCATGCGGAAGTTGCTGTTGCTGTCTTCCCTCGCCCTCGGCGTTGCCTGCGCACAAGACCGGCCGGCGTTGAACGGCGTCTGGCAGTTGGATGCCGCACGCAGCTCATCCTCGGACCCCAAATTCAAATCGCTCACCCTCTCTATCAAACAGGAAGATGAGTCGATCAAGATCGCAGAGACGGCCGAGGAAAACGGCAAAGAGAAAAAGTTCGAATACGAGTGCAACACCAACGGCAAGGAATGCAGCCTGAAGGTGAACGGACAGCCGTTGAAGTATTCGGCCTATTACAATGCCGACGTACTGATCGTGATCGAACAGCGCAAAGGCAATGACTCCACGATCCGAAAGCGCTTCAAGACGTCCGAGGACGGCGCTTCCCTGACGATCGAAGTCTCCAACCTGGCGCGCCCCGGCCAGAAGGCCGACACCCTGGTTTACAAGAAGCAGACCGCCGCCCATTAACACCACCCCAATTAACGAAAGATAGCTGGCAACGGCAGCCGCCGCGTTCGATTATGGAGTCCTCATGATTTCCACGCCACTCGGCTGGCAGCGGCCCTTCCCTGCCCCCTCACTCACCGTATTCGTCGCCTTGCAGGTGCTGGACATGATCACCACTCTCCTCGGGCTGCAACTGGGAGCACAAGAGGCGAGCCTCTTCCTCGGTCATCTGATGAAGGTGGGCCCGGTGGCCGCATTGCTGATCGCCAAGATCATGGCCGTCCTGCTGGTGGCGGCGGCGATGAAGTACAAGCGCCCGCGTCTCGTGGTCTTTATGAATTACTGGTTCGCCGCCGTCGTCACCTGGAATCTCGCAATGATTCTCAGCGCGGAGTTGTCTGCCCGCTGATCGCGTTCTTCATCCTGGCGATGAACTTCGGCCTATAGCCTTGACGATATATATCTTCAAAGGTATAGTATGAGGAGTGAAGCGGGAAGTCGGGTTTCACGAAGCTTTCAGCCCTGAATTCGACGAACTGCCCGACGAGGTCCAGGACGAACTGCGTGCCCACGCCCTGTTGCTCGAGCGATTCGGTCCGCAATCGGCAGGCCTCGCGTCGATACGCTCAAAGGCTCTAGCCACGCCAATATGAAGGAACTGCGCTTTGAAGCCGACGATGGCGTTTGGCGTGTAGCGTTCGCATTCGACCCGAAACGCAGGGCGATACTCCTCGTTGCGGGCGACAAGTCTGGGGGCGGCGAGAAGCGGTTTTACCGGCAGCTCATCGCCAAGGCGGACAAGAGATTCGATCATCACCTCACCGGCGCAAAGAAGGAGGGGAAATAGACATGGCAATTACTTTGAAGGACAAAATGAAGGGCCTGAGCACCGGGCGGCGGAAGAAGATCGAGGCCCGGGCAGCGCATCTGATCGCTGAGGAAATGACGCTTCAAGAACTGCGGAGAGCGCGGAAAATCACTCAGGTCCGCATGGCGAAGGAACTCGGCATTAGTCAAAACGGCGTCTCCCGGATTGAGAAGCGAAGTGACCTGCTGCTCTCCACGTTGCGAAAGACCATTCAGGCTATGGGAGGAAGTCTATCGTTGGTCGCCCAATTCCCCGACCAGAAACCCGTCGTGCTCACCGGCATCGCCGTAGACGATCAGCCCGATCCGCCGAAGGGTGGCCGTCACGCTCACGCGTGATTGATCGGGTTCACTTTCTCTTTTCCGGATCCGGCTTGTACGCGGGGAACGGCTCCGTGTCAGGATTGACCCGCACCGCCGTTGTGAACTTGAAAGGATACTTGCCGCCGCTCGCGTACGTCAGTTCCACGAAGTAGGCCGTCCAGCCCTTTTCCGGAGCGCGCACTTTGGCGACGTACGTCCCGCCGCCCTGATCCTGCAGATCGGAACTGGTATACGCCGGACCAATCTTCATCAGCCGGAAATCGCGCGCCTGCGGGTTCGTCGCCTGCCAGAGTTTCACGGCCTCCGGCTTCGTCTTGCTCGTCACTTTAATATCGCCGTTGGGCTCGAAGCTCCAGCTAAATTGCGGGCGCGGAGTGCCGGTGAGAAACGCCTGATAAAAGGCAAGGCTGCTTTCGCGCGCGTCGGTATTGCGCAGGCTGTGATCGGCGTTCGGAATGTAGCGCAGATACTTCTCGCCCTTCAGATCGTCGAAATAATAGCGCGACGAATCGGGTAGAAAATATTGATCCCCGGCGGCGTAGATCATGTACTTCGGCATCGTGAAGCGATCGCGATAACTGTACGGGTCTTCGATCTCGAGCAGCTTACGATACTCGGGCGTGCCGTTCCAATCCATCACGCCGGAATCCACGTAGTCCTTCACCGCCTCGGAATAAAAGCCGAAGACCTTGTAGTGGTGGTCGAAGGCCGGCTGCAGATTCAGCGTGTCGATCGAGACAGGAATGACGGCGGCGATCCTCTTGTCCACCGCGGCCGTCGCCCAACTGGTCCAGCCGCGCTTTGAGCCGCCCGACACCACGAACTTCTCCACCTTTACGGCACCCGCTTCGGGCTTCGCAAGAATCGCCGTGATCGTGTCCATCGCGCGCACCGCCGCCTTGGTCATCGGCAATCGCAGCGGCCATTCCTCGTCGCCGCCTCGCATGAATTTCACCCACGTGTACGCGATGATGCCGTCTTCCGTGAGATCGCGCGTATCGCCGGCGAAGCGCAGCGGCTCGTTCGGCACGTCCTGTAACTCGGCGACTACCGAATGGGTGACGAGCGCGTTTTCCGTGTACGTCGCACCCGCGGCGGCCGGCGCCTTGCGTCCCACCGATCCTCCCGTGATGAACAGGAAGCCGGTGCTCGTATCCACGCGGTCCGGCTTGACGATCGTCAGCCAGTGCTTCCACACCGGGCGGTTGACCTCGGCGGGCGTGCGCCATGCTTGCGAGGTGAGGTCCACGATATACGTGGTAAATCCTTCGCCTTTCACGGTATTGACGATTTCGTATTTGTACGCGGGATCGGGCTTCTTGACGTAGCGGTCAAGTGCGGTATCGGCGGCAAGGGCCGTGAACGAAAACAACAGCGCAAGCGCGGCGCGGCGGGTCAGTCTCACGATTTCCTCCAACGTCAAGCTCCTACTGTATTCGATTATCGGGTCACTGCGCCGGACGACGTTTGCGCGCGTAGATGGCGCGCACCACGCTGCCGCCTTCGTGTGCCACTTGCGGCATCGTGGCGCCTTCGACCGCGGCCTTCACCAGCGCGACGAGTGCGCGCGATTTCAAATCGCCAGCCTTGACAATCCGCACATGACGGATCCACCGGCCGGTCCCCGCGAGCATTCCTTCGGGATCCTTTAGCAGCGCTCCACGGTTGAAGCCGAGGTTCACCCACTTCGCATACACCGCAATGTGGATGAACGCATCCGTCGGACGGTCGGTGTACGAATATCCGGTGGCGACGGCGTTATACGCGTCGTAGATCAGCTCGGTACAATCCGGCGCCGCCCGCAGTACGACGGCGCGTGTTGCCAGCGCGAGTTCGGTGATCTCCGGCCCGAAGGGTTT
>JAOAPT010000983.1 GCA_025463045.1 Candidatus Solibacter sp. | reverse complement strand
GTCACAGACGCCCGGGTTGTTGCATGGATTCTCAAAGTTCCATTATTTGGAATATTTTCGACGGATTTCTACCAACCCCCCGGTCGTGCCAAAATCGAAGTGATGCAGATTACGACTGAACGCAAGCCACTGGACCAAGTGGAGGCGGACGCCCTCATCGTTCCCGTCTTCGAGGGGAGGAAAGACGCCCGCTTCGGAGCCGAGGATCTCTTTACCTCTGGAGAGGTCTCAGGCAAAGCCCTGGAACTGACCCTCGTGCACCACGCACCCGGAGTCCGTGCGACTCGCGTTCTGCTGGCCGGGGCGGGGAAGCCCGAGAAGTTTGACGCCGCCGGACTCCGCCGTCTTACCGGCGCCGCCGTGCGCTGCCTGAAGGCGAAATCGGTGAAGAAGGTCGCATTTGTCCTCGATCCGGAATTCGCCGGCAGCGACTTCGCCTCCGCCGCGGTCGAAGGCGCGATCCTCGGCAATTTCGAACCGGACCGGTACAAAACCTGTGACGATAAAAAGTCTCTCGACGCCTTCATCGTCGCCGGCGACACACCGGATCTGGATGCGGCAGTCGAACGCGGCCGAATCCTGGCCGAGGCGCAGAACTTCACGCGCGATCTGGTAAACGAACCCGCCAACAAGCTCACCCCGCTCGAACTCGCCGCCGCCGCCCGCAAGATGGCCGCCGAATTCGGCCTCGAATGCGAGGTGCTGGATCGCGACGCGATGGAAAAGCTCGGGATGGGCTCGCTGCTCGGCGTCTCGATCGGCAGCGCCGAACCGCCCGCGCTCGTCGTGATCCGCTACCGTCCCGCCGCCGCGAAGGGCAGCGCGCATTTGGGACTCGTCGGTAAAGGCGTGACGTTCGATACCGGCGGCATTTCGATCAAGCCGGCCGACGGCATGGAGAAGATGAAGTACGATATGGCCGGCGGCGCCGCGATGATCGGCGCCATGCGCGCCATCGCGCAACTGAAGCCCGCGATCCCCGTCACCGCATTCATCCCCGCCGTCGAAAACATGCCTGGCAGCCGCGCCCAGCGCCCCGGCGACATCGTCACCGCGATGAACGGCAAGACCATCGAAGTCATCAACACCGACGCCGAAGGCCGCCTGATTCTCGCCGACGCCCTGGTCTACGCGCGCCGCCAGGGCTGTACACACCTCGTGGACGCCGCGACTCTGACCGGCGCCGTAGTCGTCGCGCTCGGACATCTCAACGTCGGCCTCTTCGCCAATGACGACGGCATGCGCGATCGCGTGCTCGCCGCTTCGAAGGCCGAAGGCGAGCGCATGTGGACTCTCCCGCTCGAAGACGATTACAAAGAGTATCTGAAGAGCGGTTTCGCCGACATCGCCAACGTCGGCGGACGCTGGGGCGGCGCCGTCACCGCCGCGATGTTCCTCAAGGAATTCGCGGAGGAAACTCCGTGGGTGCACCTGGATATCGCCGGCACCGCCTGGCTCGACGACACCAAACCTTACCTCGCGAAAGGTCCGACCGGCCTACCGGTTCGCACCCTCGTACGTCTGGCGATGGAGTGGAAGGACTAACCGCCGCATGCAAACGATGGCGCTGCTCTCGCTGATGGCGCTGGCCGCACCGCTGGCTCGGCCAGCCGATACGGATTCCACCGAGGCCGTGGTCCGCGCCGTTTACGACGTAATCTCCGGGCCGGCCGGCGCTCGCGATTGGGCGCGCTTCCGTGCCCTCTTCTCCGATGGAGCTCGCTTAATCTCGATCCGGCTCACTCCCGATGGCCCTGTGCCGAACGTGATGACGCCCGACGATTTCGCCAGGCGCCTCACCACCAACACCGAGAAGAATGCTTTCTTCGAATCCGAAATCGCCCGCCGGGTCGAAACCTTCGGCAACATCGCCCACGTCTTCAGCACCTACGAGTCTCACCGCGCACCCGGCGATAAGCCGTTCGCTCGCGGGATCAACAGCTTTCAGCTTGTCAAGGAGGGCAAGTCCTGGAAAGTGATGTCCATCCTGTGGGACTCCGAGCGCGAAGGGCAGCCGTTGCCCGAGAAGTACCTCAAGTAATCTACTGCGGCGATTCCCGATTGGCCGGGATCAGCGACTCTCCCCACCCGATCGGCGTCTGCACCCGTACCTTGAGCGGCACGGCTTCGATCAGCACCGGCTGGTAGGTAATTTCGAAACGCGCCAGCAGATTCAAATAAGCGCTCCGCACGATTTCGGAGATCTCCTCTTCCATGCAGAGATGGAACGGCATGCGCGTGCGAGTACAGAATTCCTGAAGCTGCCCATTGGGACCGCAGCAGATCGCCTGGAGCGGGATGCGTGCCGTCTGGACGTTCGACACCAGCCCGTGCCCGGCGATCCGCCCTTCCTCCGCGCTGCCCAGCACGATCACGTGCCGCCTGCCGCGCGACTGCCCGTTATCCGGGCGCGTCGCACGCCAAAGCGCCGTCCACAGGTCGGTGCACTCCATGCGCTTCGGAGTCCCGCTCAACGACGCCGCCAGCGAATCCGCCTTCGCCGTGAACTGCGCCGGATCCGGATCGTGCGGCGGCGGCGCCTCTCCATCCCCGGTTTCGATATAAGGCAGAATGCTCCACAGGTCGCTCGGCCGCTTCCACGCAAGACAGCGCGCCACTGCATCGAAAAACTTGCCGCCCGCTGCCCCTCTGGAACGCGGGATTACGAAGATGACGCTGATCACTTCGGGCGGTGCCTTCTCCATCACCTTATAAGAAGTGATGTACTGGCCGCCTTCGCTGAGGATGAACTGCAGCGGCGCGACCTTTGGCTGATCGCGGAAATCGTCGGAAGACACGGCGATCATCGCTTTGCGCATGCCCTTCAGTTTTTCTCCCGCCAGCAGGCGCCCGGCGACATGCCATTCCGCACCGATCGGCGTCTGGGTGTTCGTTGTCTTGATTCGGTTCAGTGCCGCGAATGCCCGCTTGCGGACCGTCGGGTCAGCCTGTGAAATCAGCCGCCGCAGCGAGTCGGTAAATCTCGAATCGCCCGTCTCTCCCATCACCCAGGCGGCGGTGGACCGGAGCAGCGTCGATTCGTGCGCTGCCATCTTCGAGATCTCCGCCAGAACAGCAGCGTCGCCAAGGTAATAGAGTCCCAGCAGGGCGTTTCCGGCAACTCGACTATTTGAATCGACCGCGGCGAAAATCAGCAACGTGCGCGCCTCGGGCGTCTCCACTCCCCAGAGCGATTCGACTGCATTCGCCCGAATCCGCGGATCGGATTCGCTTAACCGCCCCATCACCCACTTCACGCTCCGGCCGCCCCGGCCAATCATCTTTACCGCCTTCGAACGTATGTATGTGTTGGGGTGGCGCAAGAGGCGCATCAGCGAGGGCATGAGCCGCGCCGGATCGGCAATTTCACAGAGGATTTCCATCACCCTCGCCGGATCCGAAACCACGATCGAACCCTCGCCCATCGCGCAATCCGCCAGACCGCGCGCCAACGAGGTATCCACCGTCGGATCTGCCCGTTTGGCCGCCCGCCCAAGCGCCAGCGCCTCTTCCCGCGTCAACGAGGAGTCCGACAACGCCTGCAAGAGCATTCCGTCGGCCGACAATAATGCCACCACGAACTGTGCGCCGCGGGAGTCGCCCGCCGTTTTCATGATCTCCACCGCACTCGAGAAGAACAGACCGCGATCGTGGTCCATCAGGTCCCGGATTTGCTTCCGGCTGCCCGCGGCGTCGGTCTCAAAATTGCGCACCAGCTCGTTCAATGCAGTTCGGATGTCGTCCGGTGACCCGTCCTTCGATGCTGCGTAAATCGCCACATGAAACTGATCGGCAATCTCGGATCAAAACTTTAGTGAGCGCCCGCTTCGACCCAAATTCGGCGGCGGGCGCAACGTACCCGTATAATCGAATGAATGGCACAAAACAGTTTTGGCGCGGCGGCGAAGCTGCGCGTCGGCAATGCCGAATACGATTATTTCCGTCTCGCGAGCCTGGAAGAAGCAGGATTGGGCACCATCGGCAACCTGCCTTTCTCCATCCGCATCCTGCTCGAGAATCTGCTGCGCAATGAGGACGGCAAACGCGTCCTGCCGCGCGATATCGAAGGCGTGGTGCGCGGCGAAGGCGCCGGCGTCCGCGAGATCAGCTTCATGCCGGCGCGCGTGTTGCTTCAGGATTTCACCGGCGTGCCCTGCGTCGTCGACCTCGCAGCCATGCGCGACGCCCTCGCCGCGATGGGCGCTGACCCCTCGCGCGCCAATCCCCTGCTGCCCGCGGACCTGGTGATCGACCACTCCGTCCAAGTCGACCACTTCGGCACGTCGAACTCCTTCGACCTCAACGCGCTGCTCGAATTTCAGCGCAATCGCGAGCGCTACATCCTCCTCCGCTGGGGCCAGACCGCCTTCCAGAACTTCCGCGTCGTACCGCCCGATACCGGCATCGTCCATCAGGTCAACCTGGAGTACCTCGCGCCCGTCGTCTTCCGCAATTCGCAGGGAGTCGCCTACCCCGATACCGTGGTCGGCACCGATTCTCACACCACGATGATTAACGGCCTCGGCGTGCTCGGCTGGGGCGTCGGTGGAATCGAAGCCGAAGCCTGCATGCTCGGCCAGCCCGTCTCCATGCTGCTGCCCCCGGTCGTCGGGTTCAAATTGAGCGGCCGCCTGCCCGAAGGCTGCACCGCGACCGATCTCGTCCTCACCGTCACCCAGATGCTCCGCAAGAAAGGCGTCGTCGGCAAGTTCGTCGAATTCTACGGCGCCGGCCTGAGCGCGCTCAGCCTGCCCGACCGCGCCACCGTCGCCAATATGGCCCCCGAATACGGTGCCACGATGGGCTTCTTCCCCGTCGATCAGGAGACGCTCGAATTCCTCAGGTTCACCAACCGCGATCCCGAGCTGATCGCGCTCGTCGAAGCCTACTCCAAGGCGCAGGGTCTCTTCCGCACCGACGACACGCCCGACCCCACTTACGTCGACACGCTCGAACTCGACCTCGCGAACGTAACCCCGTCGATGGCCGGCCCGAAGCGTCCGCAGGATCGCGTCGAACTCCCCGACGTGAAGAAGAATTTCCACACCGCCTTCCCCAGCGCTTCCGCGCCCACCACTTGCGATACTCTCGGCAACGGTTCGGTCGTTATCGCCGCCATCACAAGTTGCACCAACACATCGAACCCGAGCGTCATGCTCGCCGCCGGACTCGTCGCCAAAAAGGCCGTCGAACGCGGCCTCAAGGTGAAGCCGTGGGTCAAGACCAGTCTTGCCCCCGGCTCCAAAGTCGTGGTCGATTATTACCGCGAGGCCGGCCTCATGACCTACCTCGAACAGCTCAATTTCCACCTCGTGGGATTCGGCTGCACCACCTGTATCGGCAACAGCGGTCCGCTGCCCGAGTCCGTCTCCGAAGCCGTCACGAAGGACAACCTGATCGTCGCCGCCGTCCTCAGCGGCAATCGCAATTTCGAAGGCCGCATCAACGCGCAGGTGAAGGCGAACTACCTCGCGTCGCCGCCCCTCGTCGTCGCCTACGCGCTCGCCGGCACGATGGATATCGATCTCTCCTGCGATCCTCTCGGCACCGGCACCGACGGCCAACCCGTCTACCTCCGCGACATCTGGCCCACCAATGAAGAGGTCGCCGCCACCGTCCGCGGCGCCATCAATCAGGGCATGTTCGCGCACGAGTACGCCCATGCGTTCGACGGCGATTCCAACTGGCAGGGCATGACCATCCCCACCGGCAGCATCTATCAGTGGGACGACACTTCCACCTACATCAAGAAGCCGCCGTACTTCGACAACATGGTCGACCCCACCGCGCCGCTTCAGGATTTCCACCAGATGCGCGTCCTCGCCCTCCTGGGCGATTCCGTGACCACCGACCACATCTCGCCCGCCGGCTCGATCCCCAAGGAAACGCCCGCCGGCAAGTACCTCATCTCGCAGGGTGTGCAGCCGGCCGACTTCAACTCCTACGGCGCGCGCCGCGGCAATCACGAAGTCATGGTGCGCGGCACTCTCGCGAATATCCGCCTCAAGAACCAGCTCGCCCCCAAAACCGAAGGCGGCTGGACGCGCCACCTGCCCGATGGCGAGCAGATGTACATCTACGACGCGTCGATGAAGTACCAGCGCAACGGCGTGCCGCTGATGATCATCGCCGGCAAAGAGTACGGCTCCGGTTCGTCGCGCGATTGGGCGGCGAAGGGCGTCGCGCTGCTCGGCGTGAAGGTCGTGATCGCCGAAAGCTTCGAGCGCATTCACCGCACCAACCTGGTCGGCATGGGCGTGCTGCCTCTGCAATTCAAGGCTGGCGAGAGCGCGTCAAGCATCGGACTCTCCGGCGACGAGAGCTATCACATCGAAGGCGTTTCGAACTCGCTGAACGGCGGAGGCCGCACCGCGACCGTCCGCGCCGTGAAGTCCGACGGCACGGAGAAAGAGTTCACCGTCGACGTCCGCGTCGATACTCCGCAGGAAGTCGAGTACTACCGCAGCGGCGGCATTCTCCCCTACGTCCTGCGTCAACTCGCGAGCTAGCATTCCATTTATCGGCGTTCATCGGCGGCTAAAGAATTTCTCTGGGAATTTCCGGCATACAACTGGCGACTCGATTCTTAAGGGACTGCGGGTCTTCATAGGCGATCGCGCAACCGTTCCGGCGGAAGTGCCGTCGCTACTGGGGCCTGTTCCTGAAGGATTTCCAATGCCACTGGCCGACCGATAGCGATCACACTTACGTTGATTTCGTACATGACGGCGACTAAGGCCACGGGAAAGGCTCGTCGCGGCGATCCACGTTGGCCGCATCTGACCGAAGTACGTGCCGAAGCCAAATCCGTTTTCCATTTCGATGCGCCGGGTTCGGTGGCGAAATCCACCCATGCCGGCCTGCCGTGGCTTCTCCACCTTCGAAGGGAACTCGGCTCGCGCCTCCACTTCTGGCCTTTCGATGGCTGGGAGTCCCCGCCCGGCCGATCGGTGATCGCGGAAGTGTACCCCCGACTCGGGAGCTCAGGCTTCCCGCGCGAGGTCCGCGATTCCCATCAGCACGACGCATATTCGATCGGCGGCATGGATGAGACAAGCCGACGCTAATGGCACGCTTTCCGGCTTCTTCGGTCCAAGCCTTAGCCCAGGTGAGCGGGTGATCGCCGATATCGAGAGCGGAATCCTCGGCGTCGCCTGATAGAATGCCACGCTATAATGAGGCTGAACTGATTAATTAGTTCAGTCGGAGATCCACGATGACCAACGTAGTTTCGGCGCTGACGGCCCGCACCCAACTCGGGCAAATCATAAAGCGGGCCACGCAAAAAAACGAGCGATTCCTGGTCGGGCGGCGGGGCCAGCCCAGCATCGTGATCATGGGCATTCAGGACTACATCAAGACCTTCGCTCCCGCACCCAAGGAGTTGAAGGCAATGCAGGCAACCGCCAAGCGTTCTGGGGCAAGCAAGCTTACACCCGGAGAGATCAATCGGATTGTCGCTGCTGTAAGAAAAGAAGGAAGGTCCGCGCCGGCTAAGAAGCTGGCGAGATGATAGGGATTGTCGTAGACACCAATGTATTGGTGTCCGCCAACTTGAACGGTGAAGGGCTCGAAGCGCTCGTGGTCGCGCTCGTGTTGAACCGAAAGGTTCGCGCGTACGTCTCAGCGCCGATCCTCATCGAGTACAAGCGAGTGCTTTCCTACCCCCGCCTGAAACTGAATTCCCGGGAGATCCTACACTTTCTCGATCTTCTGCGCCGCGCGAGTATTCGGGTCAAGCCTACATACACCATTGCCGCGTCGGCGGACGAACCCGACAATCGCTTTCTGGAATGCGCCGAAGCGGCCGCGGTCGACTTCCTGGTGACTGGCAACAAACGGCATTTCCCGAAGCGCTGGAAAACAACCGAGGTAGTCAACGCCCGGGAGTTGCTCGGTCTGATTGGCCCCAGCCTCCTCAGGTAATTAAAGATCGCAGGCTCGCATCACATGTTCAATTGCGTGCACATTCCCGATGGAAAACATCTGCTTTCGCACGCAGCCGTGCTCAAACGCCAGCCAGACTAACCCCTTGGCTGATGGACACCCGGAGAGTCTGCCCCTATAGTTCTGAGCGTGAAGCTTTTATTGCTCATCGGAGCTCTCGCTCTGCAGACTCAAACCATGGCCGCGTCCACCACGCTAAGTGGCGACATCGCAGCCTGGTTCTCCTTTCCGGATAGCGGCTTTAGCATTACCATGTTCGGCCATGGGATCACGATCGACGCGGCCAACATCGTTAATCCGGGGGGAGGAAGTCAACAGGCACTCTGTACTTCCGATTGCGAGTTCGCCGGATGGCAACACGGGAACGAAGGCAGTAGCGCGAGCATCGGAATTGTAACGAGCGCGTCCTTTGCCTTCGACTTGGTAGAGTCAGGAGCTTCAAAGGACTTCGTGGGTACATTGTTGCTCTACCAGCCCTTTACCACGAACATCATCGCGTCCACGCCCATCGAAACATTCCTCATCGCCGGTGCCGTTACGGGCGACGGAATACTGCACGTGCAGACTGACTTTCAGTTTATCGATAACCGGGGAGCCATCGACTTCGGCGGTGGCGGGACATCGACACCGGAGCCGAATTCGAGCTTAGTGGCAGTCGGATTGATCAGCCTGGTCCCGTACGCAGTGTTGACCTCGCGCCGTCGCAAACGGGACGCGAAAGGCGCCCGCGCGATCTGATCGGAACCAACCTGATCGGACCCAGCCTCCTCAGGCAGTCCCCAATTGCTATATAATTTCTTGCGGGACGGGCGTGAGCCCGCAATCGAGGGAGCTGAATGTCGGATCGCGGATTTCTATTCCTCTTTAGCGTCTTGATGATCGCGGCCAGTGGCGGCGCCGCTGCTTACCTGGTAGCCACCGGACAGGCCGGAACAGTCGATGGATTGTTCCTCGTGATCACCGCGCTATTGATCGCCTTGTGCTTTATTCTGTACGTCGCGTACATGATTCGCCGCGCGATGGAGCCCGCCAAGCCGGCCCCTGAAACGGCGAAGGCCGGCGCAGCGACTTCCGCCGCCAAGCCGGCCGCCGTGCAGAGCTAAGCTCCCATTACTTCTTGACAGGTGCGGCCGGGGTTGCCGCCTTCTTCGGCGCTGGAGTTCCGCCTGCCGGAGCCGCCTTCTTCGCAGGCGCAGCCGTGGCGGGCGCCGGACCGTAGCGTTTGATCGTCACGCTGATCAGCTTCACCGGCGTCCTCGGCTTGTCATTCCCGTCGCGCGGCACCGCCGCAATCTTGCCCACCAGATCCTGACCCTCCACCACCTGTCCAAAGATCGTGTATTGCCCGCTCAGCGACGGATACGGCGCATCCGTGATGAAGAACTGGCATGCGCCCGTGTTTGGCGAATCCAAACGCGCCAACCCGAGCCGGCCCGGCTTGTCGTACTTCAGCGTCGGCACGATCTCATCTTTGATCGTGAACCCGCAATCGCTTGACCCATCGCCCGCGACATCGCCGGTCTGAATCATGAATCCCGGAATCACGCGATGAAACAACAGGTTCGTATAATAGGGCCCTTTCACCATCGCCCCGGCCTTATTCTTGTAGGACTTCGTGCCCTTTGCCAGACCCACGAAGTTGTTCACCGCTCCCGGCGTTTCCTTCTCGTATAATTCCGCCGTGATGGTGCCCATCGTCGTTTTCATGATGGCGTAGAGGCCGGGTGCGCGCTCCGGCTCGGGAGCCGCGGCCTCTTTTTTCGCCGGCGCGGCGGGCGCCGCTTTCTTGGCCGGTGCGGTCGGCGCGGTCTGCGCAAACGCGCTTGCAACAATCAGTAAAAGAGTAGATAGCCGTTTCATCTGATTCTCCGTAAACACTCATTCTATTCTATAGATAGTGAGACTGCTTTCGACCCTGCTCTTTTCCGCTGTCCTGCTCCCCGCCGCGCAGGTCACCGTCACCGTGCTCGCCACCACCGACCTCCACGGCAATCTCGTCCCCGTGGATTACGTGACCAACGCGCCCGCCCCGCGCGGACTCGCCAAACTCGGCACCCTCATCCGCGCCGTCCGTGCCGAAAACCCGAACACGCTCCTCATCGATTGCGGCGATACCATTCAGGGCACTCCGCTCGAAAGCGTCTACCAGCGCGCCCTCCGCGCCGGCCATCCGCCCGCGGGCGGCGATCCGATGATGGGTGCGATGAACCTGCTCGGCTACGACGCCATGACCCTCGGCAATCACGAATTCAACGCCGGCCTGCCCAACCTAGATCGCGCCCGCCGCGACGCGAAGTTCCCGTGGATTTCCGCCAACACCACGCTCCCGCGAGCCGCCGCCGAACGCCCCTTCGCCCCCTACATCGTGAAGACCGTCGCCGGAATCAAGATCGCCGTCATCGGAGTCACCACGCCGTTGATCCCCCTGTGGGAGAAGCCCGAGAACCTCGGCGCGTATCGCTTCGGATCTCCCGTCGAAGCCGCGAAGCTTGCCGTCGCGAAACTACGCCGCGAAGAGCACCCCGACCTCATCCTCGTTGCCGCGCACACCGGACTCGGACGCAATCTCCAGACCGGCGCGCCCGAATCGCCGGACGAAAATTTCTCTTACGAACTCGCCCGCCAGGTCCCCGACCTCGACGCCATCGTCTTCGGCCACTCGCATCAGCAACTCGAAAGAACAGACGTCGGGAAGGTGCTGCTCGTGCAGCCCAAGAATGCCGCCGCCTCGCTTGCACGCCTCGATTTCGTGTTCGACGGCAAGTTAATCTCGAAGTCGAGCCGCCTGATACCTGCCACCGCGCAAACGCCCGCCGCGCCCGACCTGATGGAACTCGCCGCGCCCTACGAAACCGCCGCGCAGCAATATCTCAACACGCCCGTCGCCACCGCCGCGCGCGAACTGACCGCCGTACACGGACGCGATCGGGACACCGCGATCGTCGATGCCATTCAGCGCGTGCAACTCTTCTACGCGAAAGCCGACGTCTCCTTCACCGCACTCTTCAATCCCGACGTCCGCATCCCGCGCGGCAACGTCACTGTCCGCCAGATCGCCGCCCTCTATCCTTTCGAGAACGAATTATTCGCCATCGAAGGCACAGGCAGAATGGTGAAGGACGCTCTCGAAAACGCCGCCCGCTACTTCTCTCCGGCCAGCATCCCCGGCTTCAACTACGACATGGCCGAAGGCGTCGAATATGAAATCGATCGCACTCGCCCCGAAGGCGATCGCATCCGCAACTTACGCTGGAAAGGCCGCCCGCTCGATCCCAATCAGAAACTCCGCATCGCCATCAACAACTACCGCGCCGGCGGCACAGGAGGCTACGAAATGTTCCGCTCCGCCAAGATCCTCTGGCGCTCCGGCGACGAGATCCGCGACCTCCTCATCCGCTACTACACCGAACGCAAGTCCATTCCCCCAGACCCCACAAATAACTGGAAACTCCTGAACTAATTATCTGAACTCCACCCGCGAACCTCCGCGAAAAACTCGCGCTTTGGCTCCGCCCTGTTTTATCCGTGTTCATCCCCGCCTATCCGTGGCCAAATCTGTTCCTACATCGCCAGATTCAACCTGAGCCTCTTTTTTATCGGCGTTCATCGGCGTTCATCGGCGGCTAAAGGTTTTCTCTTTGG
>JAOAPT010000978.1 GCA_025463045.1 Candidatus Solibacter sp. | reverse complement strand
CGGCGGACGGCGGGAACAAGCCGCAAATTGGGATGGATTCTAGCCTTTGATCATCGTCAGGAGCATGACGACGCCGGTCTTCGCCTTGATGCCGTGCTGGAGGTTGGGCGGCATGAACACGAAGGTGCCGGCGATGGCTTCCTGCTCATCGGCGCCGAGTTTGAGTGTGGACTCGCCTTTCAGGAACGTGAGCGTCGCGGGGAAGGGCGCGGTATGCGCCGAGAGCTCCTGGCCGGGAGCGAAGCCGAAGAGAATCACCTTGCTCTTTTCGTCGCTGTGGAGGGTCTGGCTGAGAATTCCGTTTTCCGGTACGCGCGCTTTGTCGACCAAATCGGGTACGAAGGTGTAAATATCTGTCATGGCACACTCAGCGTATCAGCTGCAAATCTGGAAGGCGGTGACTGACGTCACGGGTTTATGATGGAGAATTCGCATTGAAGAAAAGGAGAACCGGTGGCTGATATTGGATTCATTGGTCTGGGAATCATGGGCAAACCCATGAGCCGCAATTTGCTGAAGGCTGGATATTCGCTGGTGGTGTACGACATCTTTCCGGGGCCTGTCGCCGAGCTGGTGGACGCGGGAGCGGCGCACGGTGCGTCGTGCGCGGCGGTCGCATCGCAGGCGGAGATTGTGATCACAATGCTGCCCGACGGGCCGGAAGTGGAGACTGCAATCCTCGGTGCGGGCGGAGTGCTCGAGGGCGCGCGGCCGGGGACAGTGGTAGTCGATATGAGCTCGATCAGTCCGACCGTGTCGCAGAAAGTGGGGGCGGCATGCGAGGCGAAAGGCGTCGACTTCATTGACGCGCCGGTGAGTGGGGGCGAGCCGAAGGCGATCGACGGGACGCTGGCGATCATGGCGGGCGGCAAACCGGAGGTGTTCGCACGCGTCGAGCCCGTGCTGCAGAAGATGGGGTCGAGCGTGACGCTGACCGGCGCGGTGGGCGCGGGCAACGTGACGAAGCTGGCGAATCAGATCATGGTGGCGTGCAATATCGCGGCGATGGGCGAGGCACTGGTGCTGGCGACGAAAGCCGGCCTCGATCCCGAGGTGGTGTTCAACGCGGTGAAGGGCGGATTGGCCGGAAGCACGGTGCTGAACGCCAAAGCGCCGATGGTGATCTCGCGGAACTTCAAGCCGGGATTCCGGATCAATCTTCACGAGAAGGATCTGCGGAACGCGCTGCAGGCGGCCGAGGCGATGAAAGTCTCGCTGCCGTTCACCAGCATGGCGCAGCAGATACTGATCGCGCTGATGAATGACGGCAAGGGCAATCTGGATCACTCGGCCATCGTCACGTTCATCGAGCAGATGGCGGGCGTCGAAGTAAAGAAGCCGCAGGCGTGACGATGAGCGCTCCGGTAATTCGTGAACTGCGCGTCATTCCGGTGGCGGGGCACGACAGCATGCTGCTCAATCTGAGCGGTGCGCACGCCCCGCTGTTCACGCGCAATATCGTGATCCTCAAGGACAGTGCGGGGAATACGGGTGTGGGCGAAGTGCCCGGAGGCGAGGCGATCCGCGCGACGATTGCGGATTCCGAGTCGCTGGTGGTGGGGCGCTCGATCGCGGCGTACACCGAGATTTGCGATAGCGTGGGCAGGCGCTTTGGCGATCGCGATGCAGGTGGGCGCGGGCTGCAGACGTTCGATCAGCGGACGACGATCCACGCGGTGACGGCGCTCGAAGCGGCGCTGCTCGATCTGCTGGGACAACATCTCGGCGTGCCGGTAGCGGCACTGTTGGGCGAAGGCCGTCAGCGCGAGAGCGTCGATGTGCTGGGCTATCTGTTTTACGTGGGCGATCGCGGGAAGACGGATCTGCCGTACGCCAGCGAGCCGGAGGCTGCCGACGATTGGGTGCGGCTGCGGCATGAGGAGGCGCTGACGGTGGATGCCGTGGTGCGGCTCGCCGAGGCGGCGCAGGCGCGGTACGGATTTCGCGATTTCAAATTGAAGGGCGGCGTTCGCGAGGGCGCGGAAGAGATGGAGGCGATCTGCGCGCTGGCGGCGCGGTTTCCGGAGGCGCGGATCACGATCGACCCGAACGGCGCGTGGTCATTGCGCGAGGCGATCGCGCTCTGTAAGGGGCGCGGCGACGTGCTGGCGTACGCGGAGGATCCGTGCGGCGCGGAAGGTGGATTCTCCGGGCGCGAAGTGATGGCGGAGTTCCGGCGCGCCACGGGGCTGCCCACGGCGTCGAACATGATCGCGACGGACTGGCGGCAGTTGGGACACGCGATTCAATTGCACGCGGTGGATATTCCGCTGGCCGATCCGCATTTCTGGACGATGCGCGGGTCGGTGCGGGTGGCGCAGTTGTGCAAGGAGTGGGGACTGACGTGGGGGTCGCACTCGAACAATCACTTCGATGTGTCGCTCGCGATGTTCACGCACGTGGCGGCGGCGGCTCCGGGGAAGATCACGGCGATCGACACACACTGGATCTGGCAGGACGGACAGCGGCTGACGAAAGCGCCATTCCGGATTGAAGGTGGGCAGATCAAGGTGCCGGACGCACCGGGGCTCGGGGTCGAACTCGATATGGGCGAAGTGGAGAAGGCGCACGCGGTGTATCAGGGAATGGGGCTCGGTGCGCGCGATGATGCGCAGGCGATGCAGTATCTGATCGCGGGGTGGAAGTTCGATCCGAAGCGGGCGTGTTTGGTGAGGTAGCTAGCAAGAAAAATCTTTAGCCGCCGATGAACGCCGATAAACGCCGATAAAAAAAGCATAGGGATTTCGGGTGTGCATGATGTTCTCTGGTGCGTCACCACGCGTTCTTGAGAGTGCCCGGGGGCCGCGCGGGTTATCGCGTCGGGAGGGCAGCTTTTTCTTTGCACTGGGCGGCGAGTAAGGCGGTGTGGCGGGCGAGGACGCCGACGTCGCTGCCGGCGGCGACGAAAGTGAAGCCCATGTCGAAGAAGCGCGCGGCGGAATCGGCGTCGCCAGTGAGGATGCCCGCGGCTTTGCCGGCGGCGCGGATGCGGGCACCGGCGGCGGCGATGGCGGTCTGCACTTCGGGATGGCCGGGGTTGCCGAGATGGCCGAGATCGGCGGCGAGGTCGCTCGGGCCGATGAAGATTCCGTCCACGCCTTCAATGGCGGCGATCGACTCGATTTCGTTCACAGCGGCGGCGGTTTCGACCTGCACGAGC
>JAOAPT010000956.1 GCA_025463045.1 Candidatus Solibacter sp. | reverse complement strand
TCGAGAATGTCGGACTGGAACTGCATGAGGAGATCGTTCGAGACCATGCCGCCATCGGTGCGGAGGGTTTCGAGCGCGATGCCGGAATCCTTCTCCATGGCTTCGACGACTTCGCGGGTCTGGAAGGCGGTGGCTTCGAGGACGGCGCGGGCGAGGTGGCCTTTGTTGGTGTAGCGGGTGAGTCCGGCGATGACGCCGCGTGCGTTGTCTTTCCAGTAGGGCGCGTAGAGGCCGCTGAAGGCGGGGACGAAGTAGACGCCGCCGTTGTCCTTGACGGTGCGGGCGAGGAGCTCGATGTCGCTGCTCTTTTCGATGAGGCCGAAGTTATCGCGGATCCACTGGACGAGCGCGCCGGTGATGGCGACGCTGCCTTCGAGGGCGTAGACGGCGGGCGCGGTTCCGAAGCGGTAGCCGACGGTGGTGAGCATGCCGTGTTTCGAGGGCGTGGGCCTGGTGCCGGTGTTCATGAGCAGAAAACATCCGGTGCCGTATGTGTTTTTGGCTTCGCCGGGATGGAAGCAGGTCTGTCCGACGAGCGCGGCCTGTTGATCGCCGAGGATGCCGGAGATGGGCACGCCTTCGATGGGGGAGACGGCGGCCTTGCCGTAGACCTCGCTGCTGGAGGCGATGCGGGGGAGCATGGCGCGCGGGATGCGGAAGGCGGCGAGGAGGTCGGAGTCCCAATCCAACGTGGCGAGGTTCATGAGGTGGGTGCGGCTGGCGTTGGTGCAGTCGGTGACGTGGAGTCCGGCGGTGAGATTCCAGAGGAGGAAGGTGTCGATGTTGCCGAAGAGGAGGTCGCCCGCTTCGGCGCGGGGGCGGGCGCCGGGGACGGTGTCGAGGATCCAGCGGATTTTGAGGGCGCTGAAATAGGTGGCGAGGGGGAGTCCGGTCTGGGCGCGGAAGCAGTCGGGGCCGCCATCGAGGGCGAGCTCAGCGACGGCGGAGGCGGTGCGCGTGTCCTGCCAGACGAGCGCGTTGTAGACGGGGGCTCCGGTGTGGCGATCCCAGACGACGGTGGTTTCGCGCTGGTTGGTGATGCCGATGGCGGCGAGGTCGGAGGCGGAGAGGGCGCGCTGTTCGAGGGCGTCGGCGATCACTTCGCGGGTGCGGCGCCAGATTTCATTGGCGTCGTGCTCGACCCATCCGGGCTGCGGAAAGATCTGCTCGTGCTCTTTCTGGGCGACGGAGACGATGCGGCCCGAATGGTCGAAGACGATGAAGCGGGTGCTGGTGGTGCCTTGATCGATAGCGCCGATGTAGTTGGACAAACGGGGTCACTCACTTTCGTAACGCACTAGTTTAGCGGTTGGGACGAAGGTCTGCCACAACACTTTTGAAGCGGCTTCGCTGATAAGAGCTGGGGCATGGGAAACGCTGCAGGGTGTTCCGGGTAGCCGCGCTTCCTTTGTTCGGGCAGCCGCCCGCGGGAACGCCCACTTATCAATCCGCCACGAACCTGGTGGAGGCGACGGCGGTGCTGACCCGGTCTACTTCCGGCCTCGGCATGCTCCCGAAGGGCAACACTCCAACGATCTTGCCCAGGAACGCTCATTGGAATATTCGGCGGCGGTGCCTCACCTAGCGTGCGGCCCGAGGCCGGGCGACCAGCAATGCGACCATGCACGCGCCGAATATTCCAATGAGCGAGCTGATCGCTCCAATCCAAGCCGAAGCGGGCCGGTAGCGGAACTCCACCCGGTGTGTTCCAGCCTCCAGCACCACACCGCGCAACGCCGCGTAGGGCTGGTAGATAGGTGCGTATTTGCCATCCACCTTGACTCTCCATCCCGGATACCAGGTTTCGGCGAGCACGAGCATGCCGCGACAGGTCAACTCGGCTCGGATATTGACCGCGTTAGCGCTTCGTGAAACCACCGCGGCGTTCTCGGTGCCGCCGCACTCCGTAAGTGCGGGCGGAGCGGCAACCATGATCGCCGTGTGGACGCCATCGAAGGCAGGGTCGCCCAGACGGATGTGCACTTCGTCGATGGACGCTGCATGCTCGATCCGATGAACGACGCGCACGCGACTCAGCGCGTCGCGATTCTTGAGCACGCTGACGCCGCTCCGGCCACGGAACACCACCTCCTGGTCCGCCCTCGGAGCGTGTTTCGTAACCGCGTATTCGACCGCCAGAAGGTTCTGCGTGCGAATGCCGGGCCACTCCAACCCGAGTATGTTGGCGGTGACACCGGCGCCGAAGCCGGTCAGCATATCGATGCCTTCCCAATCCCCGAAATTGAAAGGCTCGTCCTCCACGTTCACGCGTGTGGGCTGCGGCTGCTTGCGCAGGTATTCCGCAATGTCCTGATATTGTTTGAGCTTTTGAAAAACGACGGGATTGGCCGTCGAGCGCTCCTTGAACGTGCCCGGAATGTAGTTGGCGAGTTCGAAGCACACCAGCCCAATTACCGCCAGGCGCAGGCTGCGCGCCGATAGCGGCCCCACCTGGCGGGCGGACATCAGCACCGCCAGGCCTAATGCGCAAAAGGCGGTGACATAGAACGCGTCCAGGGGCAGGGGCCCGGTGAGTTCCCTCGCGATGAGCGCGGTCGCCAGGACGATACAGCCCACCGCGATCAGGGTCCGGCGCACGACGTCCACGGCCTTGGATTGCACTCCGCTCGCGAGCGAATCGAGACCCACCGCCGCAAGCACCGCGATGGCGAGGTCGAAAATCGCCAGCATGCGCATGGGGATGCGCGCCTTGCCGAAGACGGGCAGGATGCTGTAGGCGATTCCGTGCAAGGGAGTGAAGCCTCCCATCGCGAACAACAGACTGGCCACCGCGATGCACACCAGCAGGGGTACGAAGCGCCGGCGCCACGCTGTGACCACCGCGATCGCGGCCAGCGCCACGACACCGATTCCCAAAAACGCTTCCGAAGTGCCGCTCCAGGGCACAATCATCGAAATGATCGACGAAGGGGGAAGCGAACCGCTTTCGTGAATCCGGTACGGTATGGCTTCGCTCCACCCCACCGCATGATCGAGGCCGGCCCAACGCACCGCCAGCCTGGCATATTCGTACCCGGGAACCGTTTGGAAGCCGCTGGTGAGGATCGCGAAAAAACCGGTCGTTGCCGCCAGGGCGAAAGACTCGCGACGCTTCCCGGCGCAACGGAAAAAATCAAATGCCCAAATGCCGATTACCGCCAGGGTCAGGTAAATCGGCACCTCATGATGGCCCGCCAGCCATGCCGCGCCGAGAAACATTCCGCACATAGCCGCGCTGCCATACGGTTGATGCCTACGCAGCGCCCGGAAGAGAAAAAGAAAAATCAGTGGCGCCAGCATCAGGCTGCCGAGCACCTCGGGCCAGAGAGTCGAGCCGATGATGCCATCGAACGTATAGGCGAAGCCGCCAAAAACCGAAGCGAGGCGCGAGACGCCTAATTCGCGGCAAAAGGCGTACGCCGCCAGCGCCGCCAGAATGTGGAGCAGAACGAAGTACCAGTTCAGCACGTCGAGAGAGAGTTTTTGGGAAGCATCGGCCGGGAACAGGAAAAGCGGCCAGTTTACGGGAAACGCCGCGCCCACAATCTGCCCCAGAAAAGGTTGGCCGCACCATAAGTGGGGATCCCACAGCGGAAAGCGCCCCGTATGCCACGCAGTGCGCTGGAACTGCAATCGCGGCAGATCCATCTGCACGATGTCAGGATTATCGATCCAGGTATAGTCGTGCGACAGCACCAGTTTCCAGCAGAATCCACAGCAGATCACGAACAATAAAAGGGGGCCGGCCCAACATGAACGGGCGAACCTCCCCGGCGCCAGTGACGCTTCACCTGGGGCTGCCCGAGAGTTGTGAAGAAGATCAGCGGGGCCCAAAGGAAGCCGAGGCATTTGCCCTAAATGGTAACGTAGTGGACGCCAGCGGAAAAGGCGACAAACGATAGCACTCAGATTGCCTTGGCCAAGGGGTCGCTGGAGGAAGCGGACATGCCGTTTTTATTCCCGGCCAAATCGCCACGCTGGTTTCAGACGTGGGCGAGGAACCAGCGAAAGGTGCGGTTCGGTCAGTCCGCCCAACCCCGGGTCACTTGGCGTCCGGCGAACACGTTGAGCTGAGGGACAGGCGCGGCCAGTCCACGATCTCGACGGCCTTGGGGTCTTCCAAAATCGGCCGCCTCCTCCGACCTTCGGGGCGCGTGCATAAAGCGGCACCGGCGCCGTCTCCTGCACTCGCCCGAGTTGGATGAATCGCCGCACCGAAGATCGCCCCGGATCATCAACATACCGTCGGGCGCAGTGGCAGTCACCGGCGCCCTTCCGATGGGCCCCGCTGATTCTAGCCATCCGCAGTTGATCCCGATTAGGAATGAGAATTCGGCAGCGAGCCCGGAACGGCTGCACGGGAGGATCGACTGTGCCATGCGCGTTTATCGTTACTGATCCGCTCTGTCGGGCGGGAAGGGTTGGCTCTCTACGAGTAGCGCGTGATCCGACCGAAGTAGCCTGGCGCGGGAACGTCATATGAGACTGCGCCGGCGGACGTCTGCCGGATTTCGTAATCGGACCGCTTCGGCGGATCCAGCTCGGCCCGCCAAGGTCACGACTGCAGGACGTCTTTGAAGGACACGACACTGACGCCTTGGTATTATGTGACCAAGCAGGCGAACGGAGATTCGCCAGAAGGAGCTACCACAATGACGAGGGCGATTCTGTTTATCGCCTTTCTGATGGAACCGCCGCCTCCCGCAAGCTCCCAGGTGGCGCTCCACGACCCCAACAAAACTGATGACAAACATCACATCACCACGCTTGCCGGTACGGTGCCACAGGCGAGGGTAGATCCTCGGCCAACTCAGTTGCCCATCATCGACGGGGTGGACATCCGATTCACCCGTCCCTCCACCAGCGAAGAGCTGTTGCACACGAACGTTTACCGGATTGTGCAGGACGAGCAAGGTTTTATGTGGTTTGCTACAGCGTATGGGCTGTACCGGTATGACGGTTACAACTTCAAGGTTTTCGCTCCCGATCCACAAAGCCCCAACAGCCTCAGCAACGTCGAGATTAATACGGTTTTTAAGGATCGCGATGGGGCGATCTGGGTTGGCTGCGCTCAATTCCTGAACAAATTGGACCCGACAACCGAGTCGTTCACGCGCTATCCGGTCCAGGCCGTCACTGAGATTAGCCAGGACAGTGCGGGAATGTTGTGGTTAGCGACTCCAGCCGAGGGGTTGTTCGGTCTGGATCCAGCTACCGGGAAAATTCGCCACTATTCCAGCGATCCGCACGATACTTCAAGCCTCAGTAACAACAACGTCACATACGCCGGGGAAGATCATGAAGGCAGGTTTTGGATTGCGACCAGCGCGAGCCTGGAGGAATTCGACCGCGGGACGGGGAGGGTCAAGCGGCACATTCGACTGCCTGAAGCGCGGTCCGGCTTTGTATTCCACGTGGATCACTTCGGCATATTTTGGATCTGCCATGGCTCCCCCTCTGCGTTAACGGCATTTGACCCGAGGGCCAATACCTTAACTCCCTATGCGCTTCCCGAGGGGAAACCTCCCAACAACGGCGTGACACGCATCACGGCGATACTCGAAGACCGGTCCGGTGGTCTATGGCTGGCAACGCACGGCGCGGGGTTGCTGAAGTACGACCGCGATCACCGAAGGTTCATCCGCTACGGCAATGATCCTAATGACCCTGAGAGCCTTCCCCAGAACAATCTGGACGCTCTGTTCGAAGATCGGGAGGGGGGTATCTGGGTGGGCTTGGGCAGAATGGGGGTCGTCCGCTTTGTTGCGAAACCGCTGCCATTTAAGAGAGTACCGCACGCTCCCGGCAGCCGAGTGGAACCCTTTGTTGGCGCCATCTA
>JAOAPT010000946.1 GCA_025463045.1 Candidatus Solibacter sp. | reverse complement strand
GCTGACATCGGGTCGCGAAGCGACCCATCAGGTTGTTTGGCGTGAGATTATTGTAAATTGTCGCTGCAAATGTGGGCGTCACGAGCAGCCAACTTACGCCAAGAGTCGTGAAAAGCGCAAATCCCCTGTTCATGCGGTCAGATCTCATTCGGTTGATACTAACAGAGCAATCAACGCCGACCCAGTAAAGAAACGACAAGGTTATCTCTGGCTGCGAATGCACGCGCACCGGTAACTTACCGACGCGCCGGCAGCAGGTGACCCGGCCTTCAGGGCCGCGCCGTATTGTGCCGCAACAGGATCCGGCACCAACGGCGCCGGAGGGCCGGTAATAGGCTCCAGACCCGGGATCGCTCGCCTATTTGCCGTAGTGCTCTCACTAGGATGTTATACGGCCAAGTCCCGCGAGCACTGCTCGGCAAAGGGATCACAGCGAGATGTGGCGGCCCCACTCTGTGACGTTCACCAACTGGCGAACCCACGACCAGCTTACCTGGCAAGCCCTTGGGTGATTGCTCGAGAGGCCAGCAAACCCAGGAAAGCATCCATGCCTTCACCTGTCTTCGCCGAGACCTCCAGGACCTGGAGGCCCGGGCTGACCGCACATAGCGCACCGCATGCTGCCACGCGATCGAATTCAACCGCCTCGGCCAGATCCACCTTCGTAATCACCGCGAGGTCGGCACCGTGAAAGATGGTCGGGTATTTTTGCGGCTTGTCCTCTCCTTCTGTCACGGACAGGAGCACAAGACGCATGTCCTCTCCCAGATCGTAGGAAGCAGGGCAGACGAGATTGCCTACGTTCTCGATGAACAGAAAATCCAGTTCATCAAGGTCCCACCCTTCCAGGGAGCGACGCACCATCGCCGCATCCAGGTGGCAGACGGTCCCGGTCACAATCTGGCGAACGGGCGCACCGCTGCGTTCCAATCGCCGGGCATCATTCTCGGTCGCCAGATCCCCCACCAGCGCAGCGACACGCCACTGTTTCTGCATTGCCGTCAGGGTCTTCTCCAGCAACGTCGTCTTACCCGATCCAGGACTGGAAACCAAGCTGATCACGAATACACCGGCGTCGCGAAATCTCGCGCGCAGTTCGCGCGCCGTCACATCGTTTTGGCGAAACACGTTCTGCCGCACTTCCACGATTCTCGGCTCGGACTTCACGATTCCACCTCCAGCGCAGTGACTAACAACTCCCGCCCGTCGATTACCTCGCCCGCCGGTGAGTTGCATGCCGGACACACGAACAGTTGGATCGAGGGTAGGTCGCGCGGCTCGCGGCAGACCGGACAGTAGACCCTCACTGGCTGTTCCCGGATCACGAGTCGCGAGCCTTCCAGTTTGGTGCCCGCCGAAACCATCTCGTACGATCCCTCGAGCGCTTCCCTTACGACGCCGGATAGCGCTCCCAGCGTGAGGTGGATGGCGACTATGCGCACGGCGCGCTTCTCCGCCTCTTCCTGGGCAAGGTCCACGATGCTGGCCGCGATCGAGAGTTCATGCATGGGAGTGGATTCGAAACGCCGCGAGTGCCGCCTGCCCTAAACAGATGCCGCCATCGTTCGGAGGGACCGCGTGGTTGGTCCAGACCTCCTGATCGCCGAAGGGCTCGCGCAGTAGTTCGAGCAGCAGTTCATTTTGAAAGACGCCGCCTGAGAGTACGATCGCTTCGTACTGGTGCTCCTGGCGGAGTGCGGCCGCCGTCGCCGCGATTCCCTGCGCGATAGCGGCATGGAACGCCATCGCAATCGACGCCGGATCCCTACCCGCCCGGCGATCCTGCACCATGGCGCGGAGGAGCGGACGATAGTCGAGTTCATTGCCGTCGAACGGAAATGGATAAGGATCCACCGGGCCCGAGCGGCGCGCCAGTTGTTCGAGCCACATCGCCGCCTGTCCTTCGAAGGTCGATGGCCGCGTGAATCCGGCGATCGCCGCGGCGGTATCGAACAGACGGCCGGCGGACGTAGTGGGGAAGGTGCGCATGCCACGGCGCAGTAGTTGCACCGTCCGCCCATAGCGTTCGGGGAAATCGAACGGAGGGGCGGTCAGATCGGGCAGTCCGTCCAACCCCGCGAGGAATCCCGCGGCGGCCTGCACGGGAAAACGCGCAGCCGCATCACCGCCGGGCAGCAACGCGCCGCGCAGGTGCGACACGCGCTGAAATCCTTCCGCCACGCTGCCCGCGAACACTTCGCTGCCCTGAATTGAGCCGTCGTGCCCGTAGCCCGTGCCATCCCATGCGAATCCGAGAACGCGTACATTCCACGCCTCGCGCTCTGCGATCACGGAGGCGATGTGGGCTTCGTGATGCTGCACTGCGATCCGTTCCCGCGCCTCGAGTTCGAGCGCATGCCGCGTCGAGACATACTCCGGATGCAGGTCATGCGCAATCACCAAGTCCTGCGGGCGCACGGAGTACATTGCAGTGAGATCGCGGACCGTGTCGCGCAGGGCTTCGAACGCGGAGAAGTGTTCCAGGTCGCCGATGTGTTGGCTCACGATGACATCTCCGCCTACCGAGAGCGCTATCGCGTTTTTGAGATCCGCCCCCAGCGCGAGGATCGGGAAGTTAGTCGGCACTCGCGATACCTGACAGGGCGCGTAGCCGCGGGATCGGCGCAAAATCACCGGCCCGCGTGCTCCTGCGCGCGCCACCGAATCGTCCACACGCCGGGCAATCGGCCGCTCCCCGATCATCAGTGCATCGGCAATACCGGAGAGACGCGTTCGCGCGTCGGCATCCGTGTAGGCGATCGGTTCACTCGAGCGATTCCCGCTGGTCATCGCCAGAACGTCCGGCGCACCCGCTGCGAACAGCAGGTGATGCAGAGGCGTGTACGGGAGCATGACGCCCAACTCTCGGCACTCCGGCGCAATTCCTTCCAGTTCGACCCTGGCGTCTGCCAGCACAATGGGACGCGCCGGCGACGTCAACAGCGCTTCCGCCGCGCCGGAGAGCCGGACCAGTTCCCGCGCGGTGTCGAGATCACGAGGCATCACTGCGAAGGGCTTCTCCTTGCGATATTTCCGCTCGCGCAACAATCGGACAGCGGCGCTGTTGCCCGCATCGCAGGCCAAGTGATATCCCCCGAGCCCCTTCATGGCGACGATGCCTCCGTCGCGCAGGATCTGCACCGCGCGGGAAATGGCCGCGCCGTCACCCTCCACAGCGCCGCCTGCAATCTCCAGGCGATAGTGCGGACCGCACGCCGGACACGCGACCGGCTGCGCGTGAAAGCGGCGGTCGGATGGCTCACGGTACTGATCGGAGCAAGGTCGGTCCATCTCCCACGCGCTCATCGTCGTGTTGGCGCGGTCATACGGCAGCGCGAGCAGAATCGAATATCGCGGGCCGCATTCTGTGCAGTTGATGTACGGGTAGTGGAAGCGCCGGTCCTCGGGATCGAAGAGCTCGCGCACGCATTGCGAGCACACCGGCAGATCGGGCGCGATCCCGGCCGACGGAGCGGCCCGCAATTCGCTCTCCCGGATCGTGAAACTGGTCAGCCCGCCAGCACCCGCCGGCTGCACATCCACTGCCGCAATCGATGCGGCTGACGGGGCCTGCTTGACCAGTTCGTCGACAAAAGATTCGAGGGCCTGCTCTTCTCCCTCGATGTGGATCTCCACGCCTTCGCCCTCATTCAGCACCCAGCCAGAGAGAGCGTAGCCGTGCGCCAGCCGGTATACAAACGGGCGAAAGCCGACTCCTTGTACCACGCCTCGAACCTTGATCCTGCATGCCTGGATCCTGCATGCCTGCTCCGCCTCAACCATGAAGCACGTCCTCGATACACTGGCGCATCACGTGATAGATCGACGCCTGCACTTCCTGAATCCGCGGGATGTAGTCGCAGCGCACCACGATCGGCACGTCGGCGAGATTCCGCCTCACCACCTCACCGCCGTCATAACCTGCGAGCGCAATCGTAAACAACTTTCTGCGGCGCGCCTCTTCGAAACACGCCAGCAGATTTCGCGAGCCTCCGCTGGTAGAGATCCCGATCGCTACATCGTCGGGACCGGCGTGCGCGATCAACTGGCGCAGAAAGACCGCGTCGATGCCAACGTCGTTCGCGATGGCGGTCAGCACGGCCGGCTCCGCGGAAAGCGAAAGGGCCGGCACGGGGCGCATGCCATCCGGAGGAACGACG
>JAOAPT010000942.1 GCA_025463045.1 Candidatus Solibacter sp. | reverse complement strand
GCAGTTACCAGGGAGCCCAATAACGTCGCGCCGCGATGGGTGATGGCGGGCCCGGAGTAACTGCCGCGCCGAGATTACTGCGAACGCACCGCGCAAAAGGCGAGCGAGGGCGAGCTGGAAAGGAATTTCCGTACAATCGCATACACCGGCATGCCTTGAGCCCACCAGAGAAGCGCGTACACCACCTGGTAGGGGAGGTAGCTGCCGCGCATGCCGACCGCTTCGCCAAGCAGATACCCAAGCTGATAAAACGTCTTCGTGTGCACGCGCATGGGATCGGAATAGAGAAAGCCTTGCACCACCGATTCCGTCTCGCTCAGGTAGGGAAACGCGGTCTCGGACGCAAGGCCAGTGTGCGGGTTGTACGCCCCACATGATCGCGATCATACAGGCGAAGGTGAGCGCTGCAACGCGCGAGTAATTGCCGGCGTGGGTTTGTCGATCATCTTTGTAAGGGGAGCGGTGGAAGAGAGAATGCCCTTGTCTTATAACATGATCCCAAGTGTCAGATCCGATTGAACCCGGAAGCGCCGCGTTCGGCCTGCAATCCGGGAGCAGTGCGGCCTGATGACCGACGTTGCGACTGAAGCGAATCAGGTGGACCGGCGGAGCTTCGCGACGCAGCTCACGCACGCACGGCGCAAGAGCGTAGGACGAGCCGTCATCGACGAAGAGGATTTCCAACTTCCCCGATGCAGCGACGCCCGGCGAATGCCTTCGTAGACCCGGCAGCAGGCCGATGAAATCACAGCCCGCTGAAGCTGAAGTAATCTTGAGAGTTGATAAACTTCGGTATACACGGGGCCCGCTCGGCGTGAGCCTTGTGATGCGCATGCCTTCACAGCCCTACATCTCGATCGTGGTCCCGCCCGGCAAGCTGCAATTGCCGACGCTCGGCGATGACGTGGAAGTGATCGTCACGGAGTCGCGAAATGCTGGTATCCGCCAAGCTCGTGGCGAGTTCATTTTGAATACGTCGGGCGATTTGGAGTTCTCCGCTGAGTTGATCGAGTTCCTCATATCGCGGCGGCTGGAAAAGGGGCGGCTGTACCGGATCGATCTGCGAGAGGGCAACGTGCTGCATGCGCGCGAGGGAAGCTTCCCGCTCACCGCCGGCGGACTGCGGGCGAATGCGGTCGAGGACGTCGCAGGCGTCGACTCAGGCGTCCACTTCGGCGATGGCTGGTTTCCGCCCGAGCGCGATCCCAAGAGCGGCGAGATCTTTCGCTGGATCGGGAATGATGCCGAGGTCGTGGTGCACGGCGAGGGCGCACTGGCGATCGAGGTCGAACCCGGCCCCGGAGTCGGGCCGCTGCCTCAGATCCTGCAGGTGCTCGACGAGGCGGGAGCGAAGGTCGCGGGGTGGTCCGTTGCGGGTCGGGCGTCGCTGCAGCTTTGGATGCCACCGGGGACACGTCGCTTCCGGCTGGTCGCAGCCGATGGCGGACGCGCAGTGCTCAACGATTTGCGGCTTCTGAATTTTCGGGTCTTCCGCTGCGATTGGGTTCGTTTTTCCAAACCGGTCTCGCGGCAGGAGTCCCTGCGGCCTGTACTGATGCGGCTGGTGCGAAGCGGCGCGCTCGGGAGTGTCCCCGGCGCGATGCGGCTGCTGCGGTCGGTCGGGCCGGACGTCTTTGGCGCTGGAATCGACTACTGGGGCACAGGCTGGCACCGGCTCGAAGAGACCTTTCGCTGGGCGTCCACCGATGCGGAACTGGTGGTCCGGATTGATGGCGTTCAGCAGGATTTGTGCATGCTGATCGAGCCCGGACCGAGTTTGAAAGGGCAGGCATTCAACATCGCAGTCAGGTTTGCGGACGGCGCGGTGATCGGGAAGGCGAGAGTCAGCGGGTTGACCTTGGTGCGGGTTCCGCTCCCGATCGCGTCGGGCAATGTGGCGGCACTCCTCCTCAGTCCGGACCGGCAGGGAGAGGCGCTCCGGGGCGATTCGCGGGTGCTGAACTTCCGCGTGCTGGCCTGCGCGTGTGAACCGTCGAAACGACCCGCGCTGGCGATGAAGGTGGCGGGGTGGACGGCAGTGACGATCGGGCAAAGGCCTGCGGAAATCGAATGGCTGCAGAGCCGCGAATCACTTGAGATCGGCAAGCCGGCCTTCCTGCATACCAACGCCTGCGAATTTCTCCTCATGGATCGCGATCTGTGGTTCGACCTGCGTGGGCTTCCGGAGAACTACGCCCTGTTCTGTTATTCCGCCCACTTCGCGGGAGCAGTTGAAGAAGTGCTGCCGCTGCCTCTGCAGCGGACCGGCTCGCCGCCCGTTCGAGCGAAGCTGGATGCGGACTTGATCTGGCTGATCACCCAGATGCGCCGGCTGCGCACTCCCGCAATCCTGACGATGGACACCTGGGGAATGAAGTGAGCGAACCGTACCTGTCGGTAGTGGTCGCCGCGCGCAACGACAATCACGGCGGAGACATGCTGGGGCGCATGCAGGCATTTCTCGACTGCTGGATCGTCCAGTCTCAGCGCTACAACCTCTCGTCGGAGATCGTGATCGTCGAGTGGAATCCGCCGGCGGACCGTCCACCTTTGAAGCGGGACCTGCGATGGCCCGCAGACTCCACGCCATGTGAAATCCGCTTCGTAGAGGTACCGCGAGAGATACACGAGCGATTCGCGCATGCCGCGGCGATTCCGTTGCACCAGATGATCGCCAAGAACGTCGGCATACGTCGAGCGCGCGGGCAATTCGTGCTCGTCACCAACCTCGACATCATCTTTTCGCCCGCGATGATGCGGTTCCTGGCGGAGTGCCGGCTGGAATCGGGGACGATGTACCGTATGGACCGCCTGGATATCGCGAACGACCTGCCAAAGGACGGTGGCGTCGATGACGTCCTGGCGTTCTGCGAGTCCCACGTGCTGCGGGTCTTCGCGCGCGAGGGCGGCTTCAGTCTCGATCCGGACGGCCTGCCGGTACCAGTTGACGACGACATCTTCGCGCCCGATGCCGGCATCCGCCTTGTGACCGGATGGCACGCCATCGAGCGGTCGGATTTCGATGCGTACCGGTGGACGGATCCGGAAGCGGAGTTCCTGTTTCATCGGCCCTCCAACGCGGCGCCGCGGATGATGCTCGATTTGGAAGCGGGTCCGAGCGCTGGTGACGACCCGGTCACGCTCGAGATCGCCGGCGAAAATGGGTTCGTTTTTGCAAGCACGGAACTGCGCGGGCGCGCGATGCTCCGGCTGCACCTGCCGCCCGAACTCAGCAGCGGAAGTCTGATTCTGCGGGTGCGCGGCCGCGGACTGCCCCTGCTGCACGATCCGCGAATTCTGAACTTGCGCGTGCTCGGTATGGAGTGGGAGCCGGCGCCGGAATGGATGCAGAACTCGGCGGTTTCACGTGAAACTATCTGCACGGCCGAGCCGGAGATTCGCGTGCTTTCGACGAGCGAACGGCAG
>JAOAPT010000932.1 GCA_025463045.1 Candidatus Solibacter sp. | reverse complement strand
AGCGCCAGCAGAGTCCTGCGGTGCTGCCTCATGCCCCATCATACCGTGGCCAACAAAGCGACCCGAGGTTCCAGTCGCGAGATGTTCCGTGTAGATTGCCACCAGCGCCGCTCTCAATCCAGGGGGCGCGTGAAACGACCCGAACACATTGCCGAAGTGAGGCTTCCGCGCGCCGCGCGCGGGTCGCATCGTCGCGACGATCTATTTCTTCCCTGTCGCCGCAGCACCCCGGCCCCCGGCAGCGGCGGCCGAGGCCTCGTCGAGTTCCTTCTCCGTCGGGAAGCGGTCGAACGAGCGATCGACCTTCTTGCCCCGCAAGTGCTGGTCGAAGAAGTCCATCATCGCAGTCCAATCGTCGGCGGTGAACGCATGGCCGTGCCTTGCATAATTCACGCCGAGCTTGTCCTTTGCGCCGAACAGCGCATAGGCAGGTTCAGCAGCAAGGATGGAGTGTTTGACCGCTTCCGGCAGGGAAATCGTGTCGGTATCGCCTTCGAGCGCGATGAACGGGCGCGGCGCGGCCAGCGCGAGGAACCAATGTTCATCGAACGGCAGCTTCTCACGCTGGCCCCAGAACTCGTGCAGGTTGGGAGAAAACCAATTGGGATATTTCTTCTCCATGATGTCCAGGGTTTCGCTCTTGCGCGGACCGGCGAACCGGTAAGCGCCCACACCGCCGCCGCCGGTAACCACCGGCGCTCCCATCAGCCGCTCGTCAAACGCCGCCGCGACCATGGAGGACTTGCCATTCCGCGACGCCCCTGTGATGATGAGCTTCGACTTATCAATCGCGGGATCCGTCTGGAGGTAATCGGCGACGCGGGAAGCTCCCCACGCCCAACCCGCCAGAATGCCCCAATCGTAGCCCGGGTAGGCGGGGTAGAAGCGCGTGTTGCGGAAGGCCCAACTACCGTCGGGGTTGCGCAAGGTCGTGTCCTCGGCGCAGTCGTTGGGGTTGAAGACAACCAGGGCGTAGCCGCGGTGGAAGACATCGGCGCGCTGGGTTGCCATCGATTGCGCGGTCGCCGGAGCGAACCCACCTCGACCCCCGCGACCGGGTGCCGCGGCATTCGGCGGTGTCGCCGGAGCAGGCGCAGGACCGACCACGAGCAACACATCTTCGCCGCGGCCCTGATTCGGACCGGGCGCCAGGCGCGGTAACGCCGTAGCGCCCGGAACCGCACCGCTCTGCAGGATAATCGCCGGGAATGGGCCGCCTTTCACCGGCGTGAAAATGCCGATATCCAAACCGAGTTTTTCACCAGGACCGAAGGTCAGGTGCAGCAGACGGTAGTTGACCTCGCCGTCGAGGACAGTTTCGGACGTGACCTCCCTGCCCTTCACGTTTCCCGGCGGTGGCGGCATCTGCCCGACGGCATAATACTCCAGGATCCGTTTCATTTCGGCCCGGCGCTTCTGCCATTGCCGCTGGTTGGTGACCCTGGTCCCGTCGTTCATGACCATCACGTCGGGCAGTTCTTTGCGAACCGGGAGGTCATTCACTCCAGGCAATGTCCCAATCGGCGCCTTGATGCGCGGGATCGGGATTTCGCGTGGATCGGGTCCACTCCCATCCTGGGCCTGCAGCATGAAGGCCGCGAGCACACAAAGAATGTAGAATCGCGTTCGAAGTTTCATTGTGACTCCTTGCTTGCGCGAAGTAGCAGTAACCAGGGCTCGGCGGTCGGCTTCTGGAACATCGCGCCCTTCTTGCCGGAAGGCGACTCGAGAGCCTGCGTCTTTCCCGAGCGCCCGTCGAACCAGATGCCGTCATAATTTCTCTGCCCAAGATCTTTCAGCAAAGTCACCGTGGGTCCGGAGAGCGAATACAGCAGCACCGAAACTCCGCGATCGTCGGCCAGGCACCAGGCCTGCTCCGGATCGGCCACCCAGCCGTCGCGCGGCTTCATGTTCATGAGCACGGGCGAGAGATGCTCCCGCACGAAACCATCCAGGGGAGTACGATCCACGGTCATTCCCTGACCGTGCCCACCCGAACGACTCCGCATCAGGGCCTGCGCGCCACCCGCCATCAGAATCGGAATGGGGCCGGCGCCGCCGTGCCACGCCAGAATGGCCTTATCCGGGTAGCGATCCGTGTACTCCCGAACCTGCCGGTAAACCTGCAGCGGCGTGGTGGCACGCGGCTCGTCGCCGCCGATCAGTTCCCGGAACGCCTTGTTCTGTCCGCCCGCCGGAGCGAACAAGCTTCCGTCCGCCCGGTACTGCCAGTAACGCGTATCGATTGCCGCGACCTGCCGCGCGTGCGCCGGATTGGCCAGGATGGCGTCTGTGATCTCCTTGCTGGTGGCAAGTTCGAGGCGCACCGTCTTGCCGGTCTTCTTCTCCCATTCCGCCACCGTGTCCTGGAAGAATTCCTGGAACGCGAGCGGTCCGGCGAATTGAAAGCCCAGGTTGAAAAACAGATTGCGGGAATCCGCCAGCTCGTCCAGTTCATGCAGGATCAGCGCGCGATGGAGCGCTCGCAGCTTGGGAGAGGCGGCGTCGTAAACCTGATTGGCCACATGGATGTGGTTGCCCGGTTCCAGCGGATCCGGCTCCGGCAGACCTGTGTCGTTGATATTGTTGATCGGCCGGAACGGGTAATCGAACCAGTGCTGGTAGATCTCCAAGACGTTATGCGTGTTGTACAGATTGTGGTACAGCACGAGCCCGTTCTCGTCGCAAAGGCGTCCGAATTCCTTAAAGCGCTCGTAGTACCACGGATTGAAGCGCGTGAGGTCGAACCGGCTCAGGCCATCCGCCGCGACGCCGCTACCGCTTCGCGCCCACGGCATCTCATAGAAGGGCGCCCAAACATTGGCATCCGGCCGGATGACCATGGAGTGCTCGTCGCGCCGGCGGTCGTACCACAGGCCCGGGATCGCCTGGTAGAACGGCGTTCCATCCGCGACCATGCGGGCGGCCAGCGTCGTCAGGTCCTCGGTGAGTCCCGGTCCGGTCCTTCCCGGGACGAAGCGAGTGACGGCGTATCCGCCGGCTGCCAGCGAGATGGCAGGGAGCTCCGAGCCCTTCCACCAGCCGTCGTTGATGGCGCCGCCCCAAAGGGTTTTCCCATTCACCACGAAGCG
>JAOAPT010000900.1 GCA_025463045.1 Candidatus Solibacter sp. | reverse complement strand
TAACGGCCGAAGAGTTTCTTGCCGACGGCGGATAGCAGGACGAGGCCGCTGCCGAGGAGCATGGAAACCACGGAGAAGCTTCGGGCGCGGTGGTCGGGATGCCGATGTTCGAGCGGCGAACCAGATGTGAGGGTTTTGCAACCTCGGCGGCGAGGGGGCTAACGACCGAAGAGTTTCTTGCCGACGGCGGATGCGAGGACGAGGCCGCTGCCGAGGAGCATGGAAACCACGGAGAAGCTCCAGGTGCGGTGGTCGGGATGCCGACGTTCGAGCGGCAAACCAAATGTAATGGCGACCTCGGCGGCGCAGCGGCTAACGACCGAGAAGTCTCTTGCCGACGGCGGATGCGAGGACGAGTCCGCTGCCGAGGAGCATGGTGACGGCGGGCTCGGGGACCGTCGATGAAGCTTCGGGCGCGGTGGTCGGGATTCCAGCGCCGCGGCTGACGGCCGCGAAGAGTTTCTTGCCGACGGCGGATGGCAGGACGAGGCCGCTGCCGAGGAGCATGGAAACCACGGAGAAGCTTCGGGCGCGGTGGTCGGGATGCCGATGTTCGAGCGGCGAACCAGATGTGATGGTTTGCAAACTCGGCGGCGATGGAGCTAGCGACCGAAGAGTTTCTTGCCGACGGCGGACGCCAGGACGAGGCCGCTGCCGAGGAGCATGGTGACGGCGGGCTCCGGGACCGTCGAAGGTGACTCGGGCGCGGTGGTCGGGATGCCGGAGTTCGAAAGGGCGAACCAGATGTGATGATTGGCGACCTCGGCGGCGATGCCGTTTTGCGTTGAACCGAACAGAATCGATCCGTTGGCGCTGCCATCACCGAAACCGACGGCTGCCGGGCTTCCGCCGAAGCCGCCGCTGCCGCCGCTCGCATCGCCGGTTTCCCAGCCCATGCCTTTATAGAAGAAGCCGATCTGTCCTTCGCCCGCCGGAACGGCAAAGTTAGAACTACGCAAGACAAGTTGGAAGCTATCTAACTTATCGGCGTGCGAACCGAAGTAACCTACCTGGTCCCATGTAAGGATGATCTCATTCGAGATGTCTGAACGTACGTGCAAGACACCGCTCGCGGCGTTTCTGGTATCTACATCACCGAAGAAGGGCGAGATGACCGGCACGGTCGCGCCTTGCGGTCCTTGGGGCGTGAAGGCGGGTATGCCATCGGTAAAGCTAACATTGCCGTTATTATTCGCGAAGATCTGCGAGTACGTATTTCCGAAGAAATTCAATGAAAAACCGAGGCCGATGGGGCCGCGGAACCCATCATCATTTCGTCCCGTGGGATCGCCGACGCCGGGCTCATTGCCGCCATCAGTCATCACCACGATGCTGCCGATTCCTCCGCCGATGGATTCGGTATAGTACGTCGTCGAGGGGATCAGCGCGCTCTGCGGAATAATCACTGTCGTCGCATGCGCCGTGCCGATCCCCAAAAGCAAGCTCACACCGAGACGCAACTTAGTAAGTGTCATGAATAGTCCCTCCGGGTATCTGACGTTTCTCTTCTTACCAGTCAGTTACTCGTTAATCTAAAGCCGAATGGCTCATCCGAATATCGGGAAAGTACCTGACGGGGGCGTCCGCAGGCGAGGGTTAGTACAGGATAGGCGCTCAGAAGGTGAATCCTTTATCAAGCCGCCCCGAATCGACATTTTTCGCTTGACACTCCGGGCGTTTAGTACTAATTAATTAGTATGCGACGGCGAAGCACCACCTTAACCGAGCAGGAACTGGAGATCATGAAGATCGTCTGGGAACGCGAAAGCACCACCGTGCGGGACGTCTACGAGACGCTGCTCGAACGGCGTAAGGTCGCGTACACCACGGTGATGACCATGATGAAGATCCTGGAGCAGAAGAAGTATTTGAAAAAGACCCAGGCGGACCGGGCCTATGTATACCGGCCTGCGCAACCGAAGGGGCAGGTGATCGGCGACATGGTACGCGATTTCGTCAACCGGGTCTTCAACGGGTCTGCGGAGCCTTTGCTGGTGCATCTCGTCGAAGAGCATGACCTCTCGCAGGAGGATCTGGACGAGATCGCGCGCATCCGGAGGAAGCCATGAGCACGCATCTGATCTGGGAAAACCTGGTCGCCTACAGCCTGCAGATCGGCCTGCTGGTGGGGATGGCGGCTCTTGTCCCCACGCTGTTTCGTCTCAAGATGCCGCACGTGAAACTGGCGTACTGGCACATTCTGCTGGCTGTATGCCTGCTGCTGCCCGCGGTGCGTCCGTGGAAGCAGGAGGTGCGGACGGTGAGCCGCCCTGTGCTGGCGCCGATCACCGATATGCCGCCGATGGAACCCATGCCCGCGACGCCGCTGCAGAAGAGCGAGATCGCGCTGATGATTCTGGCGGCGGGAGTGGTGATCCGCCTGGGCTGGCTTGGCGCGGCGTTCTGGCGATTGGGCCGCCTGCGCCGCCACTCGGTGCCGCTGCGGCCGGCGACGTCATGGAGTGTGGAAGCCGACCTCCGGATTTCCGAAGCGATCTCAAGCCCGGTGACTTTCGGTTTCGCCAGGCCGGTGGTGCTCTTGCCGGGGAATTTCACGGAACTCGACGAACAGATTCAGGACGCGATTCTGTGCCACGAGGTTCTCCACGTTCGCCGGCGCGACTGGCTCTTCACGCTGTGGGAAGAACTGGTGCGCTCGGTGTTCTGGTTTCATCCCGCGATCTGGTGGCTGCTCGGTGAGATCGGTCTCACGCGCGAGCAGGAAGTGGATCGCCAAGTCGTCGAACTCACGAAATCGCGCGACGGGTATGTGGACGCCCTGCTCGCGATCGCCGGCGCAACGCCCCGGCTGGACCTGGCCCCCGCGCCGCTGTTCTTGCGCAAGCGGCACCTGAAGCAGCGAGTTGTTTCGATCATGAAAGAGGTACGTATGTCGAAGACGAGATCATTCTCCGCGCTCGCCGCGGGATTGGGATTCCTGGCTATGGCGTGCTGGCTGGTCACCGCAACGTTCCCGTTGGCGGCTGCGCCGCAGACCGTGAGCGATTATCCGGGCGTTACCGTCGATACCGGCGGGGAAGTTCTGCATCGCGCGGCGGTGTCGTATCCGGACGCGGCGCGCGCCAAGAACATTCAGGGCGTCGTGGTCGTGGAGGCGACGCTGGATCACAGCGGCAATGTGACGGAGACGCGCGTCTTGAGCGGTCCCGCCGAACTCCGGCGTGCGGCGCAGCAGTCCGTCTTGCAGTGGCACTTCGCGATGGATAGTTCGTCGCTCACACGCCAGGTGAAGGTCAACTTCCAGATTCCCGAGGGGCAGAACGCGCCGCCGCGCGTCGTGATTGCACCGGCGCAGGCAGCACCCACGGAAACCGACCCGGCGAAGATCGCCGCGGCACAGGACAAGCTGCGCGTGCTGCGTTCGCAGATCAGCGAACAGATCTCGCAATTGCAGGCGGCGCAGGATCCGGCGGCACGCCAGCAGGCATCGGCCCGTCTGAACGAGATGCAGAACAACGCGAACACGCTGCAGCGCAATCTCGGCCCGGCTTCGATCGCGGGCAAGCGGCTGACGCGCATCGTCTTCACCGGCGGGGTCTCCACGGAGGCCCGGGCTCAGTTGCTGTTAAGACTGCCGGTGCGCGAAGGCGATACGCTGGCGGCCGACTCGTTCGCCCGCACCAGCGCGGCGGTCAAGGAGTTTGACGAGCACATGTACATTTCCCTGGGATCGAATGCCCAAACCGGCGAAGTGACCTTCGCCATCGGGCAATCGAACGTGGCAGGTATCCCCGAGGGGGTCATTCAGACGGTCCCGAGCGGATTTACGGCACCGGCACAGAACGGCAAAGATACGCCGAAGCGGATTGTGATTGGCGGCAATGTGCAGCAGGCGAAACTGGTCTCGCAGCCTCGCCCGATGTATCCGCCGCTCGCGAAGCAGTCGAGGATTTCCGGAGTGGTGCACTTCGCTGTCGTGATTGCCAAGGACGGGACGGTGATCGATATTAAGGTGATCGGCGGCCACCCGTTGTTGGTACCGGCGGCGTTGGAGGCGGTGAAGAACTGGGTCTACCAACCGACGCTGCTCAATGGCGAACCCGTGGAGGTATCGACTCAGGTCGACGTGAACTTCACGTTGAGCGACGAGCCTGCTCCGGGCGGGGGAGAGTA
Organism: Candidatus Solibacter sp.; assembly: GCA_025463045.1. GTDB lineage: Bacteria > Acidobacteriota > Terriglobia > Bryobacterales > Bryobacteraceae > Solibacter. The sequence goes on along the minus strand of JAOAPT010000900.1, from coordinate 3,590 downwards.
GCTGTGCCGCGAGTTGTCTCGATGATTGAGGAGGAACGAATGTCGAAAACGAGATCTTTTTCCACGCTCGCCGCGGGGCTGGGATTCCTGGCGATGGCGTGCTGCTTCCCATTGGCGGCAGCGCCACAGAACGTAAACGATTATCCGGGGGTTACGGTCGATACCGGCGGCGAAGTTCTGCATCGCACGACGGTGCCGTATCCGGATGCGGCGCGCGCCAAGAATATTCAGGGCGTCGTGGTCGTGGAGGCGACGCTGGATAACACCGGCAATGTGACCGAGACGCGGATTTTGAGCGGTCCCACAGAACTGCGGCGTAACGCGCAGCAGTCCGTCCTGCAGTGGCACTTCGCGATGGATAGCTCGTCGCTTACGCGGCAGGTGAAGATCAACTTCCAGATTGCCGACGGGCAGAACGGGCTGGTTCGTCCGGTGACAGTAATGGCTACGACCGCTGCGGGCGAAACCGATCCGGCGAAGATCGCCGCTTCCCAGGACAAGATCCGCGCGCTGCGTTCGCAGATCAGCGACCAGATTGCGCAGTTGCAGGTGTCGCAGGATCCGGTCGCGCGCCAACTGGCGTCGGCCCGCCTGAATGAGATGCAGAACAGCATGAACACGCTGCAGCGGAATCTCGGGCCGGCTTCGATTGCGGGCAAGCGGCTCGGCCGGCTCAACGTCATCGGAGTCTCCGAGACGATGAAGGAAGATTTGATGTCGCGTATCCCGGTCAGGATCGGCGATATACTGGCCGCCGATTCGTATTCGCGGATCAGCGCCATCGTCCACGACTTCGACGAGCACATGGCGGTCAGCCAGGGATTCAATCCGAACTCCGACGACGTGGCAATCACGATCTTCGCGGGAGGCGGTACAACGTCGTCCGGGGTGCTCGGCGGGATCATCTCCAGCGTGCCGTCCGCCAGTCCGGCGGTTGTCGGTCCGGATGGGAAGGTGACGACGCCGAAGCGAATTACGATCGGGGCCAACGTGCAGCAGGCGAAATTGGTTTCGCAGACTCGCCCGGTGTATCCGCCGCTCGCCAAGCAGGCGAGGATTTCCGGTGTGGTGCACTTGCAGGTCGTGATTGCGAAGGACGGGACGGTGATGGACATCCGGGTGATCAGCGGGCATCCGCTGTTGATCCCGCCGGCGCTGGATGCGGTTAAGACCTGGGTCTACCAGCCTACGCTGCTGAATGGCGAACCGGTGGAGGTATCGACTCAAGTGGACGTGAACTTCACGTTGAGCGATGAGCTGCCGCCTCCGGGCGGGGGCGTGTAGGGGCGGGGGAAGGGAAGAGCGATCGGAGCGGGAGGAGGGCGGTGGCATTCCTCGCGTGACCACCGCTCCCTTGCTCGCCAAAGCACGAGTCACGGTCGCGGCTCGGATTGGTTCTTTATGCGAGTGGTCGCGCGGTTCGACGGCAACCGGTTGCGTGGGTCTGATCTGCCCATCAAGGGCTCGGCGCTCCCTCGCGGTCATGAGGTGGGCCACCGCAACCTCGCGGTCGCCGCTCCGATTGTTTTTTCGACCCTGTCCTACTTCCAATCGTCAGGAGGCTTGAACTCGTCCGTATTAAAAATATGCAGCCGCTGTCCAGGCCCCGCGACCTTCAAGATGAGCGCGACCTCCTGCCGAGGACCCTGGAAATAGGCCACGCGAAGCGAATGAATTCCCGCCGTCAGAGTCACGCGATTCGACGCGTCCATCGCCCAATGAATGCCATCGTTATCAATCGCGAGACGATCGTCCACCCAGAGCTTTGCGCCATCATCGGAAGTGAGAACGAAGCGGTAATCGCCGGGATTGGCAATCCAAAGACGCCCGGTGTAAACGATCGCGAACCACTCGAACCTTTTCGTCACACCGGGAAAGCCCTCCTTGAAATTCTGCGGCGGAATATTCAAGGAGGACGTGTAGATCGTGCCCTTCGGCTTCATCTTGCGAAAATCCGGCAGCCACTTCGTATCGCTATGCAGGAAGTAGATGTCGCCGCGCAGGCCGGAGTTGATGACCACCGTGGTGCCGAATTTCGCCGGCGGCTCCTGCGCGGAAAGCACGGCGACGAAGAGCAACCACGCGGCCCGGGTCATAACTTACAGTAGCGCGCCCTTACAGTAGCGCGGTCGGACGGCGCGTCCAGGACTTGCCCTTCTCCTTCGCGATCGATTCCATGTCCTTCACGTATGCGCCGACCTGCGTGAGAATGTGGTGCAGATCGTTGCCGATGCTGATGAACGTGAAATCCTTATCGAGGAATTCGCCCACGCGCGACGTACCGAAGAGGAAGAGACCGAGGATCACGTTGTTCCGCTTGGCGGCGGCGATCAGCTTGTCGGTGGCGGCCTGAAGCTCCGGCGAGGTGTACATGTGCGGGAACTCGTACTTCTCGTAGAGCCCCATCGACATGCAAAGATCGTTCTGCCCGAGGAAGAGAATGTCGACGCCCGGGACAGCGGCAATTTCGTCGATATTCTGGATGCACGACGCGGTTTCCACCTGCAGCGCGACGATCGTGTTGTCGTTGGCCGCGCCCGCATACCCGAGCAGTCCGGCCTTGTTCATGCTGCGCTGCGGAAAGTAGACGGAACGCGTTCCGGCAGTGGGGTAGCGCGTACAACTCACGGCCTGGCGCGCCTCGTCGGCGGTGTTGATGTAGGGGACGAGCACGCCATCGGCGCCCATGTCGAGCGATTGCTGAATGCCGCCGCGGTCGTGGTATCCGGCGACGCGCACGATCGATTTGGCGCCGCCATTGGACACGCCGGCGAGCATGCCTGAGAGTTCCGGAAAGCCCATCGGCCCATGCTGGGTATCGATCAGCAGCCAGTCGTACCCGCTATGCGCAAGCTGCTCGGCGACTGTCGGGCTTTGAGAGTTGACGAAGAGGCCCATCTTCGGCTGCCTGGCGCGCAGCTGCTTCTTGAATTCTGCACCACTGAGTGATTCGGTCATTTCGACAAGTATACACGCGACCTAATCGGCCACGGCGCGTCCGAAACGTGATAAGGGATGAGTATGCGAATCTTGAGAATCGGTCTTGTCGCGGCGTCGATTTCGGCCTCAGTTTTCGGCCAGGGCGTGGGAGCAAAGGGCGTCGGAACAAAGGGCATCGAACCCGGCGACATCAATCGCGACGCCGACCCGTGCACGGATTTTTACGACTTCGCCAACGGGGCGTGGCGCGCCCGGAATCCCATCCCCCCGGCGATGCAGCGGTGGAGCCGGCGCTGGGCCGCTGGTGAAAGTTCCAAGGACAGGCTGAAGGAAATCCTGGACGACGTTGCGGCGAAGCCCGGGCAGCCCGCCGGGAGCGTGCGCCAGGAGATCGGCGATTTCTACGGCGCCTGCATGGACGAGCGCGCGATCAACCGCGCCGGCATAATGATGGTGGAGTGCTGGCGGTAGCGTTCTTCCATCAGCTTGAAAAAAATGTTCGATGGGATAACGGGCAGCGATCCGATGCGCGATGTTCTCTGATGAAAGCCCGAGTGCTCCTTGGATGCCCTTTGGCCGCAGTCGCGCCAAGCCGATCAGACAGAGTCCCACAATGGCAAACCGCTATTGGTAAGAACTTCCAACGGGGC
>JAOAPT010000110.1 GCA_025463045.1 Candidatus Solibacter sp. | reverse complement strand
CAGGCCGGTTTGCGGGGTCTGGGAGCCGGACCAGACGCGGATCTCGGGGTCAGGGCCGGTGCCGTCAGGCAGGACGAGGTTGATCTGGTAGAGGCCCGCCGAGCCGGGGGTGATTCCCGCGTATTTGATACGCACCGCGTCCAGAGTGACGCCGTTCAGGGAGACTTTGAGGCCGGCAATCGCGGTCATCGGGGCGGCGGCGCTCGGGATCACGGCGAGGGCCGGATTGGGATCGGTCTGGCCCAGTCCGGTGCAGTAGACCACGATGTAGTCGTTGGCGTGAGCGGGGGCGTCGGAGGTGAGTAGCTTGTTATCGGCGGAAGTGGCGATGACGTAGGCGTTCGGCAGCGGGAAGAGGGCGGGCGCGGCGTCGGCCAAGGTCACGGGGATCTCGGAACCGCTGAGACCCTCGACGACGACCCGTACGCGGACGACGCCGGGGAGCTGGATGCCTGGCATGACGAAGTTAATCTGCCCGTCGGAAACGAAGAGCATGGCGGCAGGCTGATCCTGCACGTAAACCCGGACGAAGTTCATCTCCAGCGGGAGGCAAAATCCGGGCGAGGTAGCGCACCTCACCAGGTCGGAATCCGCCAAGGCGTGGGTGGAGCGGGCGAGTCCGGCGCCGAAGATCGAGATGACGGAATTCGGCGCGAATGGTCCAGGGGTAAAGTTCGAGGCGTTGACGATGCTAGAGGCGGAGTAGGAAGGCACTGCTCCCCTGGCTGTCCCGGCACAGAGGACCGCCAGTGCCAGCCAAGTTCGAATCACTGGTCTGTATTGTAACTCCGGACAGGCGTTAAGATGGTAACTACCGCGCCCCGACTTTTTGCGGGTGTACTGCGTCTAGTCACAAGGAGCCAGAGAATTTGATCTTTCGGGCGGTCGAAGATGCCGACCTGATTCGCCAGGCAACCAAAGGTAGCGTGGAGAGTTACAACCTCCTCGTCTCCCGATGGGAGAAGCGTATCTATAACTACCTGCTGCGGATAACGGCCAACCGGGAAGACGCTTTGGACTTGACGCAGGACGTGTTTTTGAAGGCTTACCAGAATCTACGGAAGCTCGATGACGCCGCGCGATTCGCTCCGTGGCTGTACCGCATCGCTCATAACGAGGCGTACAGTATGTTCCGGAAACGGCGTCCGGAGACGGATGTCGACGAACTTGAGCCGGAAGCGACCGAAACCAAGATCACGGTGGGAGGAAGCTCGGTTTTCCCGATCGAGCTCTCAATTGCCGTGGGCAGCGCGCTCGAGCGGTTATCGCCGGACCAGCGCGAAGCGGTCGTGCTGAAGATTTACCAGGGCTTCAAGTTTGAGGAAATGTCGGAGATTCTCTCCTGCCCGGTGTCCACCGTCAAGTCCCGCCTCTACACGGCGCTCGAACTCCTTAAGGCCGAACTGGCTCCAGTGAAGGCAAGGGGTGTGTCATGAGTTGCTCGCCATTCGATTTGAGAGATTACTTCCTCAAGGAATTGCCGCCGGCTGACCGGGGGCAGGTGGAAGGCCACCTGAAAAGCTGCGCGGGATGCCGCGAAGAGCTGGACCGTTTGCAGATGACCGAGGCGGCGCTGTTCAGTCTGCGCGACGAAGAAATCCCGCAGCGCATCGCTTTTGTGTCGGATAAAATTTTCGAGCCTTCACCGATGCGGCGCTGGTTCGACGCACTTTGGGGATCGACGGCGCGGCTGGGGTTTGCTTCGGCGGCGCTGCTTTCCTGCTCGATTTTTTACTTTGCAGCAACACGACCGGCTCCCGCGCCGAATGGTCAGGCGGTTGCCACTCCGGTAACCGCCGCGGCTTATACGCCCGGCCCGAGTCCCGCGGAGATTCAACAACAGATTCAGCAAGCCGTTGCGGAGGCAGTCGCGCAGGTGGAAGCGCGGCAGGCGGCCCAGACGACCAAGTTGGTCGCGGACCTGGAACAGCGCACCAGTGAAATCCGGCGCAGTCTGCAATTAGCGTCCGACCAGACTTACCTGGATCGCAAGCGGCAGCAGCAGAAAGCGAAGGTTGCCTTGGCCCAGCCGACAGCCACGGGAGAAGAGCGATGAAACTCGCGGCCGGAATTCTCCTCTTGAGCCTGGCGCCGGTGTGGGGGCAGATTCAGAAGCCCGCCGCGCTAACCGCTCCGACCGTCCAGCCGAAAGTGGCGCGGCTCAGCGGGTCGATGATCGGCGAACTGGAAAAGACTTTCGACGGGCGGGTGTCGGGAATCGGCAATGCCAACGAGCCGCTCGAAATTCTGAGCGACGCGCGCGGTCTGCAACTAGATGGCTACGGCCTGGTATTCACTTCGGAAGTGAGCCTGGTGCGCGCGCCCGCAATTACTCCGTTCCAGAAAGAGATTCCGAAGTTGGTGCAGGAGCGGGTTCATCAGCTCCGTGTGGAACGGCTGCCGATCCTGAAGGCGGCGATGAAGGAAATGCTGCGCAATATGGCGGTTGCGGGCAAGCAGCTTCCGGCCACTCAACAGATGGTCCTCGCGGTTCGTTTGTGGTACGGGGCCTGGGAAGACACCACCGGCATGCCGCGACAGATTCTGATGCACGCCAACCGCCAGGATGCGGAAACGGGCATCGTGGAAACGGAAGATCAATAGTGGCCGCGACCCTTCCTCCGCATCCCGAATCGGAATCCGGCACGCCCGGCGGCGAGCGTTTCATGCGCCTCGGCGAGATCCTGATCGAGCGCGGCAAGATCGATGCCGAAGATCTGGAGCGCGCACTCGAACTGCAACTGGAGCGCGGCGATAAGATCGGCAAGATCTTCGTCGATATGGGGCTGATCGCGCAGCGCGATATGCTGGCGGCGCTGAGCGACCAGACCGGAGTGCCGCTGGTGGCGGTGGATGGCGCGCCCCCTGCGGCGCCCGAAATCGAAGGACTCTCGCAGCGTTTTCTGCGCCAGTGCCGCGCCTTCCCGGTGTCGCTGAACGACAGCGTGCTGACGATCGCGATGGCGGACCCGCTGGATTTCGAAACGATCGCGGCGGTGCGCGCGTTCAGCGGCTTGCAGATCCACACGGCGCTGGCCAGCGAGCAGGAAATCCTGGACGCGATCGACCGGAATTACGGCGAGAGCGAACAGAAGATCTTCACCGGCGATGGCGACGACGAGCAGGCGAATGCGGACCTCGAGCACCTGCGCGACATGGCGAGCGAGGCGCCCGTCATCCGGCTGGTGAACGCGATGATCGCCGACGCGATCGAGAAGCGCGCGAGCGACATCCACATCGAGCCGTTCGAGAAGGAATTTCGGATTCGTTTTCGCGTGGATGGCGTGCTGTTCAGCCAGGAGAATCCGCCGCGCGAGTTGAAGGCGGCGATCATCAGCCGATTGAAGCTGATGGCGAAGTTGAATATCGCGGAACGGCGGCTGCCGCAGGACGGACGAATCAAGATCAAAATCCTGGGGCGCGAAGTGGATTTGCGCGTCTCGACGCTGCCCACGCTGTACGGGGAAAGCGTCGTGATGCGCTTGCTCGACCGGTCATCGGGTGATTTCTACGATCTGAAGCGGCTTGGCTTCGACGAGCACATGCTGCGGCAAATGGAGCGGTTCACCAGCATGCCGCACGGCATCTTCCTGGTGACCGGACCGACGGGCAGCGGCAAATCGACCACGCTTTATTCTGCGCTGAAGCGGATCAATCTGCCGGACAAGAAGATCATCACGATCGAAGATCCGGTGGAATACCAGATGGACGGGATCAACCAGATCCACGTGAATCCGCAGATCGGGCTGACATTTGCGGCGGGGCTGCGGCACATCGTGCGCCAGGATCCGGACGTGATCATGGTGGGCGAAATTCGCGATCGGGAGACGGCCGATATCGCGATCCGCGC
>JAOAPT010000856.1 GCA_025463045.1 Candidatus Solibacter sp. | reverse complement strand
TCGTATTGCTCAACGGTGATCGGCCCGGGAATGCTTTGGGCACCCATGATGCTCTTATTCTACATGCCTGCTTTCTCCATCGCGCGCGGGATCTCGGGATTGCGCATGAACCACTTCCATAGGTTTCCCGTGCGCAGATTTTCCGCGCTCAATAAAGTGATGCCGGTGTCGAGCCCGAGGACGTCGGCGGAGGCCCAGTCCTTGGTCGGATGGAAGGCATCGGTAAAGCCGTACTTCCCGTAGATCTTGTCGCCGAACTGCTGCTTCATCGCCTTCAACGCGGGGACGCAGATATCCGGCGCGAGCATCAGCGAACCGGCGGCGGCGCACGGGACGACGGTGCCGTCGATATTCGATTTGCGCGGCGGACCGCCCCACGCCTTATAGCCGGTCGCGCTATTGGAACTGGTGATCCCCCAGATATTTTCGTTGTAGCCGGGGATCTCCTTCGCGAGATCGATGCATAACTGGCGGTTCGCGCGGGTGGCGGTCACGGAGTTTTCGAACCAATCGATCTTCGTGCCGCGCTTCTCCGGACGCTTGCGGTAGTCGACGAACACGTGCGAGTACTGGTGCGTGAAGAGCGGCGAGAGGCCGACATATTTGTAGGTGCCGTAGATGTTCTCGGGGCGCTCCCAGGCGTACCACGATTCGGGATCGATGCCGTGAGTGGGCGAGCCTATGCCGAGCAGGTAGATGATCGTGAACTCGCTGTATTTCGCCCAGCGGGCCGTGAGGAATCCCGTCTCGGGCGTCCAGCCGTGCGAGAGCAGGCGCGGATCGCCGTTGAGCATCCACTGAAAGTCCATGCGCTCGTAGATTTTGGTGGCGAGCTTCTGGATCTCGGCATCCTTCTGAAAATATCCCTTCGCGGCGAGGATGCCGCCCATCAGGAGCGCGGTGTCGATCGAAGAGAGCTCGCTTTTCTTCTCGCTGTTCTCGAGCACGCCGGTGCGGCGGCCGTCCTTCACGTTCATCCAATGGAAGAACCAGCCGTGCTCGTGGATCGCGTGATCCGCGAAGAAGCGCAGGCTGTTGCGCACGCGGGTGCGGGCTTCGTCGGGCTTGACCCAGCCGCGCTCCGCGCCGATGCACATGCCGGCGAGGCCGAAGCCGGTGACCGCGATGCTGCCGATGTCTGCGCGATTGGGATCGTAGGGCGTGCCGTCCGCCTTCGCTCGACCGCGCGTCATGCCGGTGTCGGGATCGGAGAAGTCCCAGATGTACTGGAAGCAGCGGCGCGAGAGGTCGTCGAGGAACTGGTCGTCCTCCTTCGAGATCTTGGGTGCGGCGTGCAGGGCCGCGACGGCGGCGGCGCCGGAGAGAAGAAAAGAGCGTCGTGTGGTGAGAGTCATTATTGAAGTCCAGCCATTATTGAAGTCCAGCCAACTGCATGGCGCGTACCATTTCGGGATTTTTCATGAACCACTTCCAAACATTGCCGGTGCGCAGATTCTCCGCGCTGAGCAGCGTGATGCCAGCGTCGAGGCCGATGACCTCGGGTGAGACCCAGCCGGTGGTCGGGTCGAAGGAATCGGCAAAGCCGTACTTCGTCCAGATCTTATCGCCGTAATGCTGCTTCATCGCCTTGAGGGCGGGCAGCGAAATATCGGGCGTGAGCATCAGCGACCCGGCGGCGGCGCACGGCACCACGGTGCCATCGATGCTGCTGCGCTTCGGCGGTCCGCCCCAGGCCTTGTAGCCCGTTTTGCTCATCGAACTGGTGATGCCCCAGATGTCGCCGGAGTAGCCGGGGAATTCCTTTTTCAGGTCGACGCAAAAAACGCGATGGGCGCGTGTTGCGGTCTGGGCATTGGCGAACCAGTCGGTATGCGGTTCGCGCGTCTCTTTCTTGCCGCGGAAATCGGCCCACGCGAAGGGATATTGGTAGGTCCACAGGAGCGACGTGCCGACGTATTTGTACCCGCCGTAGGTGTTGGGATTGCGCTCCCACGCGTACCACGCGCCGGGCGGCAGCGGGTGCGTGGGCGAGCCGATCCCCATCAGGTACATGAGGGCGAGCTGGCAGTATTTGTCGTAGCGCGATTCGATGAAGCCGCTCTCCGGCATCCAGCCGTGCGCGAGCAGGTACGGGTCGCCATTGCGCATCCACGCGTAGTCCACGCGCTCGTAGATCTTCTTGGCGAGGCGCGCCATTTCGGGTTCCTCGCGGAAGTATTGACCGGCGGTGAGGGCTCCCGCGAATAGCCACGTGCTGTCGCTGACCGAGACCTCGCTCTTCGGGCGATTCATCTTCTTGCCTTCGGGTAGCGCCAGGACGGCGGTGTCGAAGTTGGCGCCGGTGCGCTCGCCTTTGACGACATTCAGCCAGTGGTAGAACCAGCCGTGCTCGTTGGGAGCTCGGTCGGCGTAATATCGGAGCGTGTTGAGCGCGCGCTCGCGTGCCTTTTCGCGCGGGATCCAGCCATGCTCGGCGGCGATGCAGAGGGCGGTGATCGTGAAGCCCGTCGCTCCGGTGCTGCCGATATCGCGCTTTTCGGCGGGGAAGGGCGAGCCGTTCCAATAGACGTGCTCGCGCGTGATGCCGGTGTTCGGATCGCTCGCGTCCCAGAGGAATTGGAAGGAGCGGCGGGAGACTTCGTTGAGGAAGGCGTCGTCTTCGGCGGAGAGCTTGGGAGTTTGCGCGAAGGCGGAGGAGGCGAAGAGGGCGAGGGTGCCGAGTAAGCTGAATCGCATCATAGGGTCCCGTTAGAACGCGAGTTTGAAGCCGAGCTGGATGGTGCGCGGAGGATTCAACTGGCTGGAGGCGCTGATCAGGCCGAACGCGGCGTTCGTCGGGCTGACTCCCGGATTATTGAACTGCACCTGATTGAGCGCGTTGATTGCCTCCGCGCGGACCTGCGCGCGAAAGCGCTCGGTGAGGTGCACCGTCTTGATCAACGAGCAATCGATGCCGCGGACGCGATCGCCGCGGAAGTTCGGGAACATCGTGGCCAGCGTGCGGATGTTGTTGCTGAGCGCGATGCGCTGATCGGCGCGCTGCTTGGCGGCATCGTCGACGCCGTTCGTCTGCACCGCGGCGTCGTGGAAGTAGAACCCGCCGAGGTCGAAGACGGGCTGATCGATTCTGTTCTTGTCGTAGTGCGCGACTACCTTATTGGGATCGCCCGTGAAGTAGAGGTTGCCGACCCCGATCGGGCGTCCGGATTGGATCACGTATACGCCGGTCAACTGCCAGCCGCCGAACACTCCGTCGACCAGGCGATTCCAACTGCTGCCGAACTTGCGACCCTTGCCGAAAGGCACTTCCCAAATGCCGTTGATCTGGAATCGATTGGGGCGGTCTTCGCCGGAGACGCGATTTTCGGGCGAGACATCGGTCGGGTTCAACAGGCTGAGACGTTCCATCAGGCGCGAGCGTCCATACGACATGTTCAGGGTGAAGCCGGAACGGAAGCGGCGATTGGCTCGTAGCTCCAGGCCGTTGTAGTGCGTAGAGCCGTCGTAGCGTTCGGAATTGACGGCGCTGAATTGGGGGAAGGGAAGCAGGAGCTGCGAGCGAGCGACCGTGGTGCCGGAGAGGCTGGTGGTGCCGAGCAGCCCGGCCATCGGATTCGTCACGCTCGCGGTCAGGAAGTTGACCACGGCGGTGTCGCGCACGGCGCTGGCGGAGAGATACTGGCGCGGCACGCTGTTGAGATTGGTGGCGATCGTCATGTCGTAGCCGCGCGTGCCGGCGTACGCGACTTCGACGACGAAGCGTCCGGGCAACTGGCGCTGAATGCCGAGCTGCCAGCGCTGCACCTTGCCGGTCTGGCGATCGAGCGGCGTGAGCGAGACGCTCTGTCCGAGGAAGGTGGCCAGTCCGCCGGCCGCGCCGTTGGGCTCGGTCACGCCGTTGGGAAAAGGATTGGCGAGACTGGCGACGAACCCGAGGCCGCTGTTCAGCGTGGGCACGATGCTGGTGGTCTGCGAGTAGCCGGGCTGGAAAACGCCATCGACGCCGAACGGGATCATATACATTCCCCAGCCGCCGCGGACCACGGTTTTGGAATCGATCGAGTACGCGAGACCAACGCGCGGTTGCAAGAGCGCGGCGTGTTTGTCCCAAAATCCGCGATGGCTGCTATCGGCGAAGAGGACTCCGCCGCGCACGTGGAAATCGGCGGGTGCGAGCGCGGCGTCGGGCTTGGCGGTGTACGCGGCGCGGGCGGCGGCTTCGATCGGGTTGGCCGACGTGAAGTCGAAGCTGCGGACGTTGCGGTTGTACCGATCGGTGGTCGGCGATTCGTTCTCGTAGCGGAGTCCGATGTTGAGCGTGAGGCGGCGCGAGATTTTGAAATCGTCGTGCAGGTAGACGGCCTGGAAGAGCGCCTGGTTGGCCGACGTGGCAACGCGATCGATCGAGCCTCCGGTCGGCAGGCCGAGCAAAAATGACGCGAGCGATTGTCCGACGGGCGCGCCGGAAGAATTGTCGAGTGGACCTTTGGTGTAGGTGTTGGCGAAGGAGTACGACCCGAGCGGACTGTTGGTGGGCAGCGTGTTTTCGCGGTACGCGCGGATGTCGTACCCGACGTTGAGCGAGTGTTTGCCCTTGGTCTTGGTGTACGCGGTCTTGATGAAAAACGTGTTGTCAGCCTGGAAATCTCCGCCGCTCGCGCCGACGGTGCCGTAGCCGCTGGGGGCGAACGACGGGAAGTATTTGAAGCCGCTGAAGAGCGCGACGGTGGACGTGGGGAAGCCGAGCGACGCCGGGTCGAAGCCTTCGGCCATACGCCCGCTGCCGACGTAGTAGCGCGTGATTCCGGCGCTGATATCGAGCAGGTCGGAGGGCGAGATCAGGACGACGTGATCGAGCGCGAGTCCCTGATTGCCGCGATATCCCAGTCCCTGCGTGGGATTGATGCCGTTGATATTGCCGCCCTCCCAACCGGTGGAGGGCGAGTTGCGGAAGTTACGCTGCAGGCGCGCGAAAGAGTGGTTCTTCTCGTTGAACGTGTGGTCGATGCGCGCGATCTGCGAGTTGAAGCGATCGATGGCCTCGTTGTTCGAGATGAAGTTGTTCGAACCCTGCGCATCGCCCGCCGCGTTGGGCAGCGGGTAGTATTTCAGCACGGCTTGCGCGATCGGGCTCAGGCGGTTGGACGGGATAAGATTGCCGGCGAAAGGGGTGCGCTGGATGCGGCCGCCGGTGGCTGGAAGAGCGGATGTCGGGTCGTAGATCAGGATGTTCTGCGCGAGCAGCGAAGAGAAATCGCCCTGCCGGTTGGCGGCGGTGGGGACAGTCTGAACGCTGCCGTTGGGCTGATCGGACATCATGTTTTCGTAGGCGAAAAAGAAGAACGTGCGATTGCGGCCGTCGTAGAGTTTGGGCAGAAAAGCCGGGCCGCCGATCGCGCCGCCGAAGCGATTGTCGCTGAGAGACGTAGGGGTCTGGCCCGCGCGCTTCAGGAAGAAATCGTTGGCGACGATGGTGCCCGGGCTCGTGAATTCCCAGCCCGACCCGTGGAGTTGATTGGTGCCGCTCTTAACCGTTACGTTGACGGCGGCGCCGGGCGCGTGTCCCTGGCGCGCATCGAAGTTCGACGTCTCCATCTTGAATTCCTGGACGGCTTCGGCGGGTGGAACGTAGGCGACCACCGCCCCTTTCTGGGTGCCGCGCGTGGTGGCGGTGTTGGGCGAGCCATCGATCGAGAACTCGCTGCCGCCGGGCGCGCCATCGACGCGGATGTTGGCGGTGACGCTGTTGTCGTAGGGGCGGATCTGCAGCATGTTCGCGCCGGTGAAGACAACGCCGGGTGCGAGGGTGGTCAGCATGAACGGGTTGCCGTAGGGCAGGGGGAGCTCGGTGATCTGGCGGCGGTCGATCACGGTGCCGCTGGAGGCGGTCTCGGTGGTGAGCAGCGGCGTCTCGGCGGCGACCTCGACGCTGGTCGCGGTACCGGCCACCTGAAGCTGGAAATTGATGTCGAGCTTGTCGCCGACCTGCACTTCGACGCCGCGCCGCTCGATGGTGGCGAAGCCGGAGAGTTCGGCCGTCAGGTCGTACGTCCCCGGAATCAAATAGAAGATGGTGTACGTGCCGGTGGAGTTGGTGGTGGCGGAGGCGGTGACCTTGGTCGCGGTGTTGACCGCCGAGATCTTGACGCGCGGCACCGCGGCGCCCGACGAATCGGTGGCCTGTCCGGTGATCGAGCCGCGCGATTCCTGCGCGGGCAAGGAGCCGGCGAGCAGTGCGGCGGCGGTGAGCAGGGGAATGCAACGGAGGGAAACGAGACGTCCTGGTCTTGTCATATTGATTCTCTGAACCTCTAAGGCTGTTACGGCTGATTATGAACGATTCCCCCGATTGCGCAAGTTCGAGCCGCGTTCCGGCAATGTTCCGGGTTTCCGGCGCATGTTCGGAGCGCGTCTTAACGTGCTTTTATGTGATTGATTCGAGGGTATGTAATAATGACCGCGTAAAGGGTTGAGGGAATGGTCCCCGTCTATCAGAGCCAGGCTACCAACGAGGAGAAGAGGGACGCACTCAACGAGGTTTTGAACTCCGCGACGCTGGCGCGCACGGACCGGTTGAAGAATCTGCTCCGGTATCTGTGTGAGGCGGAGATCGAGGGTCGCGGCGCCGAGCTGAACGAGTATTCGATCGGGGTGCAGGCGCTCGGTCAGCCGGCCGGATACTCGCCGGCGGAGAACTCGGCGGTGCGCAGCCGGATCCACGAACTGCGGCACCGGCTCGATAAATTCTATTCCACCGAATCGCCGGGTGCCCCGGTGCGGATCCAGCTCTTGAAGGGGACGTACGTGCCGAGCTTCGTGCGCTCGGGCGAGGTGATTGCTCCGGTAGTGGAAGCGCCGGTGGCGGATCCCGCTCCACGGAGGGTGTGGCCGGCGATCGCGGTGGCGTTCGCGGCGGGTGCGCTCGTCATGTTGGCGATCGTGCGGCTGCCGGCGGTCGCTCCGCGGGCGAAGACGGTTGCGGGCACGCCGTGGACTCCGGAATTGGAGGCGGTCTGGGCTCCGTTTTTGGAAGCGAAGGTTCCGCTGCTGGTGTCGTTCGAATCGCGGCTATTCGTGCGGATCGGGTCGGTGGCGGTGCGCGATTGGTCGGTGGACGAGATGGCGCGAGTGGAATCGTCGCCGCGCCTGATGGGGATTAAAGAACTGTTCCACCAGCCGCAGCTTTACGAGAATCGGAACTACGCGGATTTCGGCGCGGTGCAGGCGGCGTTCGCGCTGTCGCGGCTGCTCGGGACGCGGAATCCGCGGCTGATCTTGAAGCGCTCGTCGGGCGTGGGGCCGGACGATACGCAGGATAACGACGTGATCTTCTTGAGCAAGCCGAGTACGGACCCGGTACTGCGGCAGTTGCTGGCGCGCGGCCCGTTCGTCGATGAGCGGCTGCGCGTGCGCAATCTCGATCCGCGTGCGGGAGAGCCGGCCGAGTGGGTGGCGCAGCCCGATCCGAAGGATCCCGACCGCTCGGGGACGCGATATCTCTTGATCACGATGATGCCGGGGCTGCGGCCGGGGCGCCGGTTCTTGAGCCTGGCGTGCTTCAATTCCGAGGACCCGTGGGCGCTCGCGGAGTACATGACGAATCCCGAGCATGTGAAAGAGATGTACGGGAAGATGCGCCTGGCGAACGGCAAGATGCCGGAGTTTTATCAGGTGGTGGTGAAGGCGGTGTTCCGCGCGCAGAGCCCCGTGCAACTCGAATACGTGACTCACCGTGTGCTGGCGGGGAAGTAGGGGTCTCGCGTGCGCACTGGCCGGTGTTCTGCTGTTTTCAATCCGTCTGGGAATCTGCTGTGAGTCCGTGCTTCCGTCCGTCCAGGCGCAAGTAGAGCGCTGCGGCGTTGTCCTTCAGAGGCACGATCACCGAGGTCAACGATTCACAGATTGCGTTCGCTGTGCAGCGCGTTTTCGATGGAGGACTTTTTTCCCGAGGGGCTCCTAACCAGTAGCTGGTCCCGGACCACATTGATTCAATAGGCGTCGGAGGATCTGACGAAACTCGGGCGGGGTCGTCCCGCAAGGTGACCGACGACACCTGCTGGGAATTAGTTCGTTGTAATCGTCAAAACGACATTATCGTTGACGGAGATCGTGTAGGTGTCGGCGAAAGAAAGGTTTTCGGTGAACGATAAAACTCCGTCGGTCGTAGTGTAGTCGCCGTCGTCAATTTTGGTGTTGGAGCTGTTGGTCACCGTTACGTGAACCTGAGCGGGTTAACTGGTGCCCATAAGCACTACCTCACCGCCTACGCATGCCGGATAGGTGCCGCCGTTCCTGCAACTGCCAGTGAGTCCGGACTGTCCGGACAGGCTC